>NZ_BPFJ01000003.1:300000-454494 GCF_019972115.1 Sulfurovum sp. TSL6
GATGTGCCAGATCGCTCCTTTCATATTAAGATTGTTCTTTTGTTTTCCAAATAACAGCCATAATGCATAAATCTCAGTCGCAAGCCCACCGGCTGCAGCCCATAGCATAGGTCCGGTAGGGATTTCGATCGGAGCACGAAGACGTTGGTATCCCATCCAAAAAACATAGAGTGCCATAAGAAGTAAAAAGAGTCCGTTAAAGAGTGCACCGATGATTTCAGCACGGATCAAACCAAAAGTTGCATATTGAGAAGCTGGTCGAGTGGAGTAGTACCCTGCCGTCAGGGCAATCAAAACACCGCCAACAGCTGAGAAGGTATGAAAAGCATCTGAAATGACCGCTACTGAACCGCTCCAGTATCCTATGCTAATTTCAATGATAAAATATATACCGGTCAGCCATCCGGTTATTTTTAAGGCGCGTGCATCACCTGTAGGCATGCCGTGACTGAAATGTGCACTTTTCATTTCATTGTTCATCTTTTGTTCCTTTTTGTTTTATATTAAATTGAACAGAACGATGTCAGGACAATTATTACTGAACAAGTAAATTACTAGTCACGTGGTCGTGTAAATGTAAATTCGGCAATAGATTTTACTCCATTTTCTGCACGTCGTATTTCGACTTTTATTATATATGGTGTTACTTCGGATAACGTAAAGTAATTGCCGTAACTTATCAGGTCACCGTACATAGATTCAAGCTTCTTGCTTAGACCTTTCATTCCTAAAGGTATTACGGTAGCCTTTATTTTGGCATCGGTAATGCGTTCTCCTGATTTGTTATCAAAAAGAGCAACAAGTATATGATAGGTATGTTTTCCATGTATCATATCTGTGGTGCGGTGCATATTTCCATGACCAACTATAAGTTGTGCCGGGATGACACCAAAGTAAACACTCAGCCCATCAACCTTCTGATGACGTTCCGCATGCTCGGCCATTACTGAAGTCGTGGCAACCATTATGAATAAGAAAATAAATATTTTTTTATACAACATTGCTGTCCTTTCTTTTTGTTGTCCTTTTCCCAGAGTACCACTCTTTTAAATAGGAGAAATACGATTGATAGATTTCTCTATTTACGGTATTCAAGCTATTTTTATTTTATACATATGGTGTGTAAAGTATGTGCAGAAGTTTCTGAATAGGATTTTTATAGGTGCCAATATATAATTTTATAAGGTTTTGAAAATAGAAATGGTATGATAAATAATCAAAGGCAAGCAGAGAAAATAAACAATGCCCATCAGTATAATAAAGAGTAGATTTGAAAGAGAGTATGGTTTGTTTAGCATTAGCCATATAAAATTGATGGATATTAAATGGTACACTATTCAATGCATGGAGGTAATCATGGCTTTTAGTAAGATAGAACTTGTCAATTTGTATAATAAAAGAGCACAATATTACGACTTTACTGCAAACCTGTATTATCTCATTGGATACAGAGAATATTATTATAGAAAGAAAACTATAGAAGCTCTTAATCTCAAAGAAGGCGATACTGTATTGGAAATAGCATGCGGAACAGGTCTGAACTTTTCTTTACTCCATGATGCAGTAGGACCAAGCGGTAAAATTATCGGTCTTGACGTCACAGACAAAATGCTTGAGCAGGCTCAAAAACGCATTGAGTCAAAGAACTGGAAGAATGTAGAACTCATAAATGCCGATGCGACCCAATTTAAATTCCCGAAAGGTTTAAATGGTGTATTCTCGACATTTGCCATAACACTAATTCCCGAATATGAACAGGTAATTAAAAAAGGAAGTGAATCACTTGTATCAGGGGGTCGGTTTGCAATCCTTGACTTTAAAAAACCAGAAAATCGTCCAATGTGGATTATAAAACTACTAGCCCGCGCAATGAGACCGTTTGGTGTGACTCTTGATCTTGCAGACCGACATCCGTGGGAAGCTATCGAAAAGTATTTTCAGATAAACTATTTTCAAGAGTTCTACTTTGGTTTCAGTTATCTCTCCGTCGGTGAAGCGAGAAAAGGTAGTTAGCAACGGAATAATAATTGAGTATTTGAGAAGCAACATACTATGGAGATAGGAGAACCAATGGACTAATCAAAGTTTTCTTTGTCCATTGTCCTCATTTAGATTAAAACCAAAACCTCACACCCACCATTAAACTGGTTTCATCTATAGGATTGTATTCGCGGGTATTTCCAAATGTCTTTTCCCAGGTGACACCGATATAGGGTGCAAATTCACGTATAAATTCATAGCGTAACCGTAATCCTGCTTCTATGTTGGAGAGTCCGGAACCAATGTGCAAATCCGGATCGTCTTTTGTGTAGAGATCTGCTTCGAGTGATGGTGTGAGTATCAGTTTCTGTGTCAGCAGTGCTTCATACTCTGCATCTAAACGTAAACCGATATTCCCATCTCCATTGACAAGCAGAGCTGCTCTTGTCTCAAAGTAGTAAGGTGCCAAACCTGAAATCGCGATCTCTCCCCATGTTTTGGATGCATCATCATTTTTGTCATAGGCCAACCCTATCTGTACATCCCAAAACGGTGCTACAGCCCTGGAATAGACCAGTTCATTTTGGCTTGACTCCAAGCCGTCAGAAGTCGCTTCCCCTTCACTGTAGATGTAGAGTTTATTGATATCGTAGCCTATCCAAAAGCTGCCTTCCCACACTCTGGTATTTTCATCATTGTCCAGTACTTCAAATCGATCCATAAGGAACATGGTGACCAATGGGTCATCCTCCATACTTGCCTGTGCAGTTTGCCCCAGGGCGATCATAGCCATCAAATTTAATACTATTTTTTTCATCACTGTTCCTTTATACCACTACCACTTTTCTAAACATACCGGCCATATGATAAAGCATATGACAGTGGTATGCCCATGCATCTCTGGCATCAACGGTCACCCTGTAACTTATCTTGGCACCCGGCTGTACAACGACTGTATGTTTTCTTACCAAATGGTTATCGTCACCCGTTTCCAGGTCACTCCACATGCCATGCAGATGCATGGGGTGGTTCATCATGGTATCGTTAATAAATGTAATGCGTATACGTTCACCATAGTAGAATGCCAAAGGTTTGGAGTCGGCATACTTAATACCATTGATTGACCACATATAACGTTCCATATTGCCTGTGAGGTGTAAAATGATCTCTCTGTCGGGTTTTTTGGCTTTACGCGTGGAGTATCTGTTCTTCAGATCTGCATAGGTCAGTACTTTTCGGCCATTATTTCTCAGCCCTACTCCGGGATCGTCCAGTCTGTATTTGGGTGCTACAGCCTTCATGGTCGTTTGTAATCCGCGTTCCATAGGCAGTTGAGTGATAGGATACCTCTGTGACCCCATCTTTGTATATTTGTCTTTTTCCAAGTCTTTTTTAGAAGACATCATACCTGAACCGCATTTCATGCCTTCTCCGTGATCCATTTGGCCCATATCCATTCCCATATCGGTGTGGGTGAGAACAGGTCGGGGATCCATGGCAGGTGCCTTTGCCAACATAGAAGTTTTCGGTGTGAGTGACCCCATGGCATACCCTGAACGGTCGATACTCTGTGCAAATAGGGCATAGGCTTTATGCTCATCAGGCTCTACTATGACATCATAGGTTTCTGCTACCCCGATACGAAACTCATCGATGCTTACAGGTTTGACATGATTGCCATCTGCAGCTACTACGGTCATTTTGAGTCCGGGTATACGTACATCAAAGAATGTCATGGCCGATGCATTGACAAAACGCAGACGTATCTTTTCCCCTTTGTTAAAAAGTGCTTTAAATTGGGTTGCAGGATTTTTTCCATTCATCAAAAACGTATAGGTATATCCTGTGACATCAGAGAGGTCCCGGTCATTCATACGCATCTCATTCCACATTTTTCGGTCAGAAAACGCATTTGAAAAGCCTTTTTCTTTCACTTCATCCAGAAAAGTACCTACCGTCCTTCGAGAAAAGTTATAGTAGTGGCTCATTTGTTTGAGTTTTTTATAGATCGTTTCCGGTTTTTCATCACTCCAGTCAGAAAGCAGTACAACATAGTCTTTGTCATAGGCAAACGGCTCTCTTTTCCGTGGCTTGATGACGATGGTGCCATACATCCCTGTTTGCTCTTGAAATTCTGAGTGACTGTGATACCAGTAGGTTCCGTGCTGCTGTACTTTAAAGGTATAGGTAAACGTCTCTCCCGGAGCAATACCGTCATAACTGATCTCGGGAACACCATCCATACCGGCAGGCAAAATGATGCCGTGCCAGTGAATAGAAGAGCTTTTTTTTAAATGATTGGTCACATGCAGTGTGACAGTTTCACCTTCTTTCCAAACCAGGGTGGGACCCGGTATCTGTCCATTGATGGTAGTGGCTACAGCGCTTGCGCCTGTGAAGTTCACCGGGGTATAGTCGATGTCCAGAAAAAATTCATTTCCCGTAAGGATATTACGGTTATTTATATTTTTTCGTGTAGGTCTAGCGTCGATGCTTGTAGTTGTCATTCCCATAATGGAAGCAACCGCTATTCCTTTGACAAATGTTCTTCTTTGCATGTTAATCCCTTTTATTCGTGCTCACTTAAATGCCTTGATTTCTCTTCATATTCTTCTTTGCTGATGTCGCCATTGGCATAGCGTTTATCTAAAATATCTTGTGCAGATGATTTTTTATCTTTTTTCTTATCTTGTAAAAAATAGAAAATAATACCTATGATTAAGAGTGGAACTAACCACCCAAAGCCCATACCCCAACCGTGATTAAAATAATTCATTTTAGATCCTTTCTAAATTGTTTTCTTATTTTAGTGTACCAGCAAAGTGTGCATAAAGTGTGCAAGTCTATGTATCCCAACTGCGCATCACTCGTTTTAGATTTTCAAAGTGTATAATCATGTATGTTTTAAACTCTTCCTTTGTTTCAACAGCATTAATAATTTCTTCCACTCCAATAGTTGACAATGCTGTCATGCCATTATTTTCATACACAGATATCCTACAGGGAAGATAGACAGAAATTTCCGGCAGTTTCGTAAGGCTTTTTGAAGAAACATAGCAATGCCCCCTTGCGGAAGGATAAGCATTAGACATTTTTATGTATGAATAGGCACTGAAAGCGGTGACCACTGCGACTGCAAGAAAAACAAGAGGAAAGAATGGGCCTGCAAGTTCGGCAATTTGCCCCGTAAGAGCCAGGATACCAGCACCGATCATCACACCAGTACCCATTGATACAGCCCAAACAAGTGTCATGCTGTTTTCTTTATATTTGGTTGATCTATCGTGTTGGGAATGATCTTTCATGCTACTCTCTGTTTAATGATTGAACTTAATTGTTCATCATACCTTTGCCTTTATTCATCATCATGTTTTGATCTTGCTTAGTCTTCATACCTTGACCTTGATTCATGCCCTGACCCTGACTCATCATGCCTTTACTCTGGTCGTTCATCATACCTTTGCCTTGGTTGCCCGTCATTCCTTGATTATTCTTTTTGTTTTTACTTTTTTTCATATATTTTTGGCGCTCTTGAGGTGTCATGGATTGCATCCGTTTTTGCATCTCTTTTCTGAAATCTTCTTGTTGTTCCATGGGTACATTGCCTCGCATACTCATCATCTTTTCAGTATCCATATGCGTAAAGTCTGTTGCGTAAAGCGAAGCCATCATCGCCGCTATTGTTAATATATATTTCATCATTTTTTCCTTTTCATGTAAATTCATATCTTTATTAAACAAGTTTAAATCCTGTCAACATATTTCCGTTTGTCATAGTCTTTCAAACTCCTTTCTTAGTTATTTTATTTTTTTAGCAATGTTATTGATTTTTCTATCCAAACGAGCATGGTATATTCTTCTTTAGCAGTATTTCTAATGTCTTCTCTAATAAGAAAATTTTGTTCCATGATGTATCATTTATCTTCACATTGTATGATTCAAGTGTGTATTCTTTGTGCAAATTCAACAGTAGATTTAGAAAGTGTCTGGTATGGAAAAACACCTTATGAGGTGTTTGAAGAACTTTCAGGATTGGATGCTAGAATTGTGGTTCAGGGTATTCCCTTGGAAAGCGAATTCAGGTATTGCGAATATTTTGCACAACAATCGATTACTACTCGGCCGTATGATCTATTTTGACGATGTACAGACGATATAATGAAGTGATTCAATTCGCCGCCAAAAATGGAGATAATCATTGGAACAATATAAACCAAACAGTTTGACGCCCATTGGCGCTGTTGCAATGGGCACCTGGGAGATGAGCGGTGCCGTCATCTTTGCGTTGACCGGACAAGTGGCCGAACTGGCCAGTGACCTGTTTTCCGTCGCCTTTCTGGTGGCGGCGATAATTGTCGCTTTCTGCGCCTACTCCTACATTAAAATGTCTAATGCCTATCCCTCGTCCGACGGCATTGTCATGTATCTGGGAAAAGCGTAAGGATCCGGGATGATCACCGTTTTCTTTGCCTTGCTCATGTATTTTTACATGGTCATCAATCAAAGCCTGGTGGCGAGGACATTTGACGCCTATACCTTGCAACTGTTCGATGTCGAGCCGGTCAGCCTGTTGGTACCACTGTTGGTCGTTGCGCTGCTAAGGTTCGTCTTTGTGGTGAGCATCGCCGGCAATCGTCTGATCGGGACATTTTCCCTGGTGATGGTGGTGATCAAAATCGGTGCGGGCGCATTAAGGCAAACCGAAGGGTCCTGTGCATGCTGATTACACTAAGTGTTACATTGGTACTGGTTATTCTATGTGTTATCCTGCACTATGAGGCCATGCGGATCATGCAACGGGCAGGTAACTGGTTACATGGAAACAATGCCTGGCATCGCTGGCATTTATCGATCCTGGTATGCGGTTTGCTACTTGCCCACGTGCTTGAGGTGATGCTGTTCGGTTTGACCTATTGTGGGTTAATTAACGGCAACACTTACGGCGCGATTGTTGGCAGCCAGTCCCCCGGCCTTGCTGAATGCACCTACTTCTCGTTCGCTAATTACACCTCGCTGGGTTATGGTGATCTGGTGCCGTCTGGACCGTTGCGTTTTATGGCTGGTATGGAGGCACTCACTGGTCTGGTATTGATTACCTGGACGGCATCCTTTATGTATTTGCAGATGCGGCGCATCTGGGAACGCGACACACCCTGATCATGTAATACCCATCACAAGAGCAGATAAAGATTGCGAATTTTCGATGCATTCATCATTCCTATCGGTCATGATAATCGCAGTCAGCACAATAAGGGGTCATAAATTCTGTTACAGAATAGGGGGTAACATAGATCGCGTTATCCGCCTAACATTGGTCATCGCTATTACCGCACTGTATTTCAGCGGAACAATATCCGGTGCCACGGCTATTGTCCTTGGCATGATCGCCACCGTCTTGCTGATCCACCTGGCAAATTATCTCTCTACCTAGAGGTAAAGATCTGTATCAAGTTTTATTCAAAATCTTTAGAAAAGAGCCTCTTAAATTGTCTTGACCAAATTATTATTAATATTAATATTTTTAGAAAGTATAAAAGTATATTAAATTATTATATTTATTGTATACTTATAATATGAGATCAACTAAAGTAGAAGCTTTACATTATGTTCTGCTCATAAATAACTATTTTTCTTTAGTTATGGTTTCTACATTTAAATTTGGAGGAAGTCATGAATATTAATGCGAAAAAAATAGGAGTTTCTAGTGCTATTTCTTTTGGGATACTTTGGATTATCTGTAGTGCTTTAGTGCATTTTTTTCCAGATCCTACGATGATGATTACTGAGTATATGCTGCATGCTGATTTAAGCGAGATTGTGTGGACGCTGACCTTTTCGAGTTTTTCAATTGGATTATTAGCTTGGTCTACTTTAGCAGGTATAAGTGCTTGGCTGATAGCCTCTATATACAACAGGTTGTAATGCCCTTATTGTAAGCTGTTTCTCTACCCAAGGCATAATAAAGATGTAGCAGTCTCAATTGGCGTACTTTCTCAGCCTCTACATATGTTGGATAACATACAAAAATATTGTGAGGCTGGACGGGTAGAGTAGTAACCTGCCACTTTATGCTAAAATGGTCTTACAGAAAATATCTCTTAAAGAGTGGCCAGATAATCTCCGCGTTTTCTGGCTGGTTTGAACGCTATACGAAGCTTCATGATATAGCTATGCATAAAGTCGTACAAGCTATGGACAAACTCAACAGTAGACCTAGAAAGTGTCTGGGATAGAAAACACCTCATGAGGTGCTTGAAGAACTTTCAGATTGTATGTATGTGTGGCTATTTATTGGACAGGTTCATGAGGGAAACGACTAGCAGAAGTGATGCCAGAACACCGATCAATGCACAAAGCCACATTCTTTTGCCTATCCAACCGTAAGTTTGATCCATTATAACGCTCTTCTTATATTGTGTTTCGGCCGGCCCGATCTGGGGCAATCAACATCGATTCCATCCTACTCTTTTGTCACCGTTTAATTTTCAGCAATCGAGCATTAATAGCAACGATTACCGTACTTGCGGCCATCAATACCGCACCTATTGCAGGAGAGAGAAGTACACCCCATGAGTACAACACGCCTGCTGCTAGAGGAATGGCGACAGCGTTGTATCCCGTGGCCCAGATCAAGTTTTGGATCATTTTTTGATATGTGGCGCGGGAAAGCTGCACGATAGCTACAACATCCAGTGGATTGCTCCGTACCAGTATCACATCGGCGGTTTCTACCGCCACATCAGAACCTGCACCGATAGCGATTCCTACATCAGCCTGAGCCAGCGCAGGAGCGTCGTTTACACCGTCACCAGTCATGGCTACCAGTACCCCTCGGGCCTGGACCTCTTTCACTTTTTCGGCCTTGTCCTGTGGCAGGACTTCGGCGAAATATTCATCTAGCCCGATCTGCTCCGAGACCCACTGGGCCGTCGCCTTGTTATCGCCTGTGAGCATCATGCAGCGTATGTTCAGTGCCTTTAGCGCATTGATCGCCTGTTTCGCTTCGGGCCGTACGATATCGGCAAGGGCAATCGCGCCTTTCAACTGTTCGTCGACTAGGACGAAGACGACTGTTTTCCCCTGAGCTTGCAGAGGCTCAATATGCTGCTCATCAAGTTCGATATTCTGTTCACGCAGGTAGCCGGGACTAACCACCTTGATCTCCTTACCCTCGACCCTGCCTTGCGCACCTTTTCCAGGGATACTTTTAAAGTTTTCGACCGGCAGTTTCTTTTCAGCGGAAGCGGCAATAGCCTTGGCAATAGGATGTTCGGAATTCGCATCCACAGCAGCGGCGTATCGGTGCAATGTCTCTTCATCAATGTCCTGTGCAAGCATCAGTGTATCTGTCACGCCAAAGCGCCCCTCTGTCAGCGTACCGGTCTTGTCAAAAATGACAGCTTGCAGTTTCCGCGCGCTTTCGAAAGCAGTACGATTACGGATCAAGAGGCCATTGCCTGCGGCCAATGCCGTAGATACGGCCACCACCAGCGGCACAGCCAGACCGAGGGCATGCGGGCAGCTAATGACCATGACAGTGACGCTACGTTCGATAGCAAAGGCAAATTCCTTGCCCATAAAACCCAGCCAGATGAAAAAGGTGACGGCACCACCACCCAGAGCAATGATTGTGAGCCACACCGCCGCAGTGTTGGCCAGATTCTGGGTCTTTGACTTGCTTTGCTGAGCTTGCTTGACCAGGTCGATGACCTGTGACAGAAACGAGTCCTTTCCTGTGCCTTTGACCTCGATGGTCAACGAGCCTTCACCGTTGATTGCGCCGCCAATGACCTCGGCACCACTTATTTTAGTGACAGGAGTAGACTCGCCGGTAAGCATCGCCTCATTGACCGAGCTTTCGCCCTTCACGATGATACCGTCGGCGGGGATCTTCTCACCGGGTTTGATCAGCACCCTATCGCCCACTGCTAGTTCGCCAAGAGGAACGTCCTTTACGCTGCCGTCAGGCATTAGTTTATGGGCATCGGAAGGCATGAGTTTGGCTAGGGCCTCCAGGGCCTTTGAGGCACCCATCACCGACTTCATCTCGATCCAGTGGCCCAGCAGCATAATGTCAACAAGTGTCGCCAGTTCCCAGAAAAACATTTTGCCGGTCAGTCCAAACACGACTGCGCTGCTGTAGAGGTAGGCAGTGGTAATGGCAACGGCAACCAATGTCATCATGCCAGGCTGCAAGGATTTGAGCTCATTGAACAAACCTTTAAGGAATGGCCAGCCGCCGTACCAAAAGACTGCCGATGATAGCCCAAATAGAAGATAGAGGTCGCCGGAGAAAGAGATGGTTTCGCGCAGACCGACCAGATTTTGCAGCAGTGGCGAAAGAACGAGAATCGGTAGGGTCAGGACCAGCGAGATCCAGAAACGCTTGCGGAAATCCGCCGCCATGTGGCTATGATGATCATGGTGCTCTGAATGGTCAGTATTGTGTTTCATGATGGGTAATCTCCTCTCTTCGTTATGCTGCACTTGGTGCATATTCCCGGATGATCCTGATGTGTCTCGGGATGTAAGGGACAGACGTAAAAGTCCTGGCCGATATCACACTTGTCATAATCTTGTTAAATCAAAGTCTCACACAAATTATGAGATTGTTTTCATTAACCCTTTCTATTACACTAGTTTAATATCAAAGTGTGCAAATAGCGTGTACGCGATGCACACTATTTGCACACTTTAGTATTATTATTAATCATCTCAAATACATAGAGGAGCTAAGATGGATACTATCGTAAAAGATGTGGTTTGCGGCATGGACACTTCAACGGATTCGGAATTTCACACAGCACTTTCCTCAATCATCTATTACTTTTTTTCACAAAATTGTCAACATCATTTTAATGAAAATCCTCAAGAGTATATTAAAGTGAAAAATGGGAGTACTGAAAAGCAGCAAGAGAAAACAAATGAAAATACAGTCTCTAAACACGTGACTGAGATGGGCTGAAAGGATGAAGATGAAAATCAAATCAAAAGATTTCCAAGTAAAAGAAGGCAAAAGGGTCAATCTTAAGAAGTGGCCGACAATCGTAAAGCCTGCGTACAAGTCGAAGAAGAAGTACAAAAAACACCTCAAAGAACAGGTAGAAGAGTTAAGTGAACTGCAACATCTTCATTACGCATCCGACCACTGTGCGTTGTTGCTGATTTTTCAGGCAATGGACGCAGCCGGTAAGGACGGTGCCATACGGCACGTTATGTCTGGCGTCAATCCTCAAGGGTGCCAGGTCTTCAGCTTTAAACATCCGAGTGCCACAGAATTGGAGCACGATTTTTTGTGGCGAACCACTCGTAATCTACCCGAACGTGGCCATATCGGCATCTTTAATCGATCCTATTATGAGGAAGTATTGATCGTTCGTGTGCATCCAGAGATTTTACGCAGCCAAGGGTTTCCGGATGGGATGTTCGACGAGGAAACGATCTGGCAGAATCGATACCGATCCATCGTGGATTTTGAGAACCATCTCTACCGTAACGGCACGCGGATTATCAAGTTTTTTCTTCATCTTTCAGAGGAAGAACAGCGAAAGCGTTTTATCGATCGTATCGACGAGCCTGAAAAAAACTGGAAATTCAATTTAGCCGACATTGAAGAGCGGAAATTCTGGCAACAGTATATGCAGGCCTATGAGTCGTGCCTTAGCGCAACGAGTACAAAAAATTCGCCCTGGTATGTGGTGCCCGCTGACGACAAAAAAAATGCCCGTCTCATTATCTCGAGAATTATTCTTGATACGTTCAAGTCCCTCCAAATGCACTACCCCGAAACTGATGCAAAAAGATTGAAGGAGTTGTTGTCGATACGCCAACGGCTGATGCAGAAAGATCAAAGTTGATACTGGGTGCGATACATTCGGTCACCCTTCACGTTGATGAAAGCTGCAATACGAATTGCAAAGCATTATAGTCTTAATGTACCTAAAATAACCAACTTATTTGATGAGGAAGTTTTTACCCGGCTTAAAAAGCTTATTAAACTGCTTGAAGATTGCTTAGTTACTATAATAAGAAACCATGATCTAAGCGTTCGTTTTCTTCATAAAGTCAGTTTTTGTATAGTTGTGATTATTAGAGAATATAAGAGTAATTTTAGGCAACGCACTCTTGAAACTTTGCTCAGGAGTACATCAGGAGATTCAATCAAATTCAGAGTTAGTTAGTTTGTTCAATTATAGTATTATTCTTTACTTAAAAAGAACTAATTACTACCACACTTACCTTGGGATTTCATGTTTCCCATATCTTTTGTGTGCCCATTTACACTAGTGAGAAGTTTGTTGGCATGTTCCAATCTAGAGTACCTGATTCACATACACAAATGCTGAACCCAAACCTACTACGAGAATACTCGCTAAAATTAACTTTTTCATAATGTATCCTTTGTAATAAATTTTTAAGGTGAGCAATCACCCTAATTACAAGTGAATTATAATAGGATAATATGCATATAATGTTCAGATAATTTGCACACTATATGCACACTTTGAGATTATGATGTATCATCATGCAAAGGAGACATAATAAATCCCTCAGCATAAGATGTTGTTTGCGGCAATGAGCTTTTCGTCTGTTTCTTGTTGCAGTAAACTCTTTACGACGTAGAAATTTAAAATTATAAGGACAATAGCGTACAATACAATACAAGACGAGGAAGCAAAAAATGAAAATACTACTTATGGAAGATGACCCTGTATTGGGAGACATCTTGGCAGATTATCTGCAAGAATTTTACACAACACATAGGGTGTTTGATTCAAAAGAGGCACAAGAAATGATAGATCAAGCACACTATGATCTTTTCATCTTTGATATTAACGTTCCTGGAATAAGTGGAGTAGAATTACTTGAAGAATTACGTAGCTTCAATGATACAACACCTGCCATCATTATCACTGCATATGGTGACACCAAGCATCTAAAAGCTAGTTTTGATGCAGGTGCACATGATTATATACGTAAGCCTTTTGAGCTGGAAGAATTAAAGTTACGGATAGAAAAAAGTAGAGTATTGTTTCATATAGAGCAAGACACTCCTGTAAAATTAAGCGAATCATTGACCTATTACCCTTCAAGGAAAATGGTTAGCGACGGAAGTAAAGAACAAGGATTACGCCCCAAAGAGATGGAGATACTGGAGTATCTTATTGCTCACCCGAAAAGACTCATCAGTCAAGATGAATTGGTACAGAATATTTGGGAATTTGACCAATTGCCAAGTGATGCCACCTTGCGTTCCTATATTAGAAAACTACGAGAAATTATAGGCAGTGAAAAAATAGTTACACAAAGAGGGATGGGATATCGCTATGAATGACTTGGAAAAACGCTCATTCCACTCTTTTTTGGGACTCTATATCGTATCCTCTTTTTTGTTTATCTCTTTTATTGGGTACTGGTATTATGCGGCACAAAAAAATGCATTACAAAACGAAACGTATTATAAGTTGCAACATATAGCTGACATGAAAGCAGGTGACATTATTATGGCACATATGAAAGAGACCAAACTTAAAGAATCAATTGTACCCGATGAGATAAAATTGGCACTTATAGATACAAAAGGGAAGGTAGTAGATGGAAAGCTTATAGAGCCTTTTACATTGAATAGCCCAGGATATTTTGAGGTAAAAGGCTATAATGTTTTTGTATCTGATGCTCCTAAAGAACATTTAGGTATAGCCTATGTTGTTGCGCAGTCAAACTCTTTGTTGATGGAGTTAAAAACACTACAGAATACCGTATTAAAAGTGATCATAGGTTCTTCAATACTCATGGCTATAATTGCATGGATTCTCTCAAAACTCTTTATGAAACCCATTAGTCAAAAAGTAGAACAGATAGAACGTTTTATTAACGACGTAACCCATGAACTAAACACTCCTATAACTGCACTTACTATGGCGACAAGTCAAGCACTAAAACAGGAAAGCTACACACAAAAGACTTTAAAAAATATTTCCATCAGCACCAAACAACTTTATGATATTTATCGTTCATTAACATATTTGAATTTTTCAAGTTCAAAAGAAGAAGGTAGTGTCATAAATATTGCTGAATCCGCTCAAAAAAGTATTGTTTATTATCAGCCTTTGTGTGAAAGTAAACGTATCACCATGGATACAGAACTGGAGAAATATATTTTTACCATACCGGAGGCACAACTACAGCTTCTTTTTGGCAATCTCATAGGAAATGCTATAAAATATTCACCTAGGGGTTCAACTATAACTTTATGGCTCAAAGAAGGTGTTTTCAGCATTAAGGATGAGGGGATAGGCATAGAGCATGAAAAACAAAAAGAGATATTTAAACGATTTAAGCGTGCAACTAAGTACTCAGGTGGATTTGGTGTAGGGCTTAGCATTGTTAAAAGTATTTGCGATGAATATGGGATTAAAATTGAATTAGACTCTGTACCCAATAAGGGAACAGAATTTAGGCTTCAATTTCCTTAAGCATATATGTGATTTTATACTTCTTGAAAGCTTATAGTTTTAAAACCTTATAAAATATGTTAGATTATAAGGTTTTGATTTTAATTATGTAGAAATTTGTATTTATAATTTAATACCAAATTTATCAAGAATAAAAATGACACTATAGTAAGCAAAAATAGTCATCAAGATTGAGATACCCATACTAAGATAAAAGCTGAGACCTTTTTTTATTAAGATTGGAAAAACTATAAATAATGTTATTGATGGGGCAATTAGCCAAACAATTCTATTTGAAAAGTCTACCGCATTACTACTACTATTTGTATCTACATACATCCATGTCATAGCTAATATTGATACTAAAGGGATAGCAGCTAATAGTGCACCTACTAAACTGCTTCTTTTGGCTATTTCAGAGATTAATACAATTAAAAATGTTGTAATAATTAATTTTGTTATATAGTAAGCCAATTTGTTACTCCTTGTTAAAAAATAGAATATATAATGAAGGTAAGACCAGCAAGGTCAAGATTGTTGAAGAGATAATTCCTCCTGTGACTACCACTGAGAGCGGATACTGTATTTCCGAGCCTACACCTGTAGCAAAAAGGAGCGGGAGAATACCAAAGAGCGTGGTGAAGGCTGTCATGAGTACAGGTCTTAGCCTTAGTAAGGTAGCACTTTTTACCATATCTATCATTTTCACTTCTGGGAACTTTTTACGTAATTCATCTATGAATGACACAAGTACTATCCCGTTGAGTATTGCTATAGCAAAGATGGCAATAAACCCTACAATGGCAGAGACACTCAAATATTCGCCTGAGATGAGTAGTCCAACAATACCTCCCATAAGCCCTAATGGCACGCCCAGTAAAATTAGAAACGCTTTTTTAAGAGAGTTGAATGCCGTATAGAGCAACAATAGAATAAGTAAAATCGTGATAGGTATAATCATTGCAAGCGTTTGTGTAGCTTCTTGCATATTCTTGAAATCGCCTGCCCACTTAATGTAATAGCCATCAGGCAGGACAACTTGTTTACTTATCTTTATGCTTGCCTCTTCAACAAACGTAGCAATGTCACGATCTTCAACTTCCAGTGAAAGAACCATATATCGACTCAAGTCCTCACGCTTAATAAAGGCAGGCCCCTGTGCTACACTGATGTCACACACTTCCTCCAGGGAAACTATTTTTCCGGTACCTGAACGAAGGATCAGTTTTTTTATTGTTTCTATATCTTGTTTGGCATTTTTTAATTTTGCCACGATACCAAAGCGTTTCACTCCTTCTATCTTTTGAGTAACAGTTTCTTCCCCAATTCCATAACGAATGACTTGCATTACATCTTCCACATTGAGGCCATATCGCGAAAGTGCTAGGTAGTTTGGCTTGATATTGATCTGTGCTTGTCCTAATTGTGTTTCAACCTCGGCATGATCAAGCCCTTCTATGCCCTGCAGGACTTTAGATATTTGCGCAGCAACATCAGACATAACCTTTTGGTCTTCTCCGTAGATTTTGACTGCAAGTTCTGCGCTTACGCCCTCAAGTAGCTCTTCTATACGCATAGCAATAGGTTGAGTAGAGATAAATTGTAAATAGTTAAACTCTTCTTTGAGTTTTTTTGTCATCTCTTTGTCAAGAGCTGGAATATCTTCAAACTCTGGATCAAGGGTCAAGAGAACCTCCATGTAGTTAGCTTGTGCCGTTTCACCTTTTTCACTTCTTCCGATCATGCTTAGTACAGAGAGTACTTCTTCAGGATAGGTTTTAAGTATAAAGTTTTCGATAGCTTGTGCATTTTCTACATTTTGAGTAAGTGAGGTTCCAGGGATAGCGATAACCCTGTACATAATGGTCTCTTCATTGAGCTCCGGCATAAACTCCCGTCCTTGCTGACTGAGTAGTCCTGCTAAGACAAAGAATATAAAGAAAGTAATGGCCACCAGCTTTTTTGCATGGCGCAAAGAAAACTCCAGCATAGGTGTATAGAATGCCTTAATGGCTGCCATAAGAGGACTGTTCGAGTGCTTCCCTTGTTTGAGCATCATATATGAGAGTACCGGAACCAGTAGAAGAGCCACCGCAAGCGAGCCAAGCATCACAAAGACAATGTCCAATGCCATAGGGGTATAAAGTTTTCCTGCAAGTCCTTCAAGGCTCAACAGCGGAATAAAGACAGCTGCAATAATAAGGAGGGCAAAAAGTACTGGCTTTGCCACATCTGCAGTAGCTTCTGCGATCACTTCTGCACGTGAGGCTTTGGGGTTATCATGCAATAACCTGAAACTGTTTTCGACAACCACAATGGTTCCATCAACTATCATCCCTATAGCTATAGCTAGTCCGCTAAGGCTCATAAGGTTTGCAGATATGCCATATTCTTTCATCATTAAAAATGCTATAAGCAAAGAGATAGGTAAAGAGATGATGACGATAAATGCAGAACGTAGTTCGAACAAAAAGAGGAATAACACGATCGCAACAAGCACTGAGCCTGTTAGAAGTGCGGAAGTCATTGTGCTGACTGCCTTATGCGTTATTTCTGTTCTATCGTAAATCACTTGGAGCTTTACACCTTTGGGGAGTGCTGATTCAACCAGTAGTATTTTGTCCTTGATAAGCTCAACAACCTTGGCTGCATTGGTACCTGAACGCTGAAGCACCATTCCAAAGACCCTTTCTTTCCCATCAACACTTACTGCTCCAAAACGGGGAGCCTTTCCTTCTTGTACTGTAGCAACATCTTTTATCGTCACCACTTTTGCATCTTTTGTGCGTATGACAGTATTTCGAATATCATCCATTTTTTCATAGAGTCCTGCACCACGTATAAGGTACTGCTCTCTATTGAACTCTAGGTATTGTCCACCTACGGATTGATTACTCTTTTCTAGCGCTTCTATCACTTCATTATAGGTGACATCAACAGCTTGAAGACGCTTAGGGTCCACAAGAACTTCATATTGTTTCTCAAAGCCTCCCCAAGAGATGACCTCTTCTACACCATCCACAGATTTGAGTAAAGGAGTGACTGTATATTCATGCAGTTGACGGAGTTGGCTAGGTGTATATTTATTGGCCTTATCTTCAAGGGCATACCATAATACCTGCCCTAAGCCTGTTGTATTCGGACCCATGGTCGGAACACCCCATCCTTGAGGTATATCTACCGTATTGAGTCTTTCAGTAACGAGTTGACGCAATAGGTAAGTATCATAGCCGTCTTCAAAGAAAATAGAAACATACGAAAGTCCAAAAATTGAGTTCGAGAGTATCATCTTAACCCCAGGCAAACCTGACATGGCTGCCTCTATAGGGTAGGTGATGAGTTTCTCTATGTCTTCCGCAGAGTTACCAGCACTTTCTGTATAGATGACCACCTGCTTAGGAGTAATGTCTGGAAATGCGTCTATAGGTATATTTTGATACGCCTTATAACCAAATCCTGAGATGACTATAAACAGCGCGAGCATGAGAAGTTTATACTGTATAAGTATTTCAAAAAAACGTTTCACCATAGACTCCTAGTGACCGTCTTCGCCAAGCGAAGACTTCAACATCATAGATTTCACAAAATAAACACCTTCGCTTACATACTCTTCCTCTGCACTAATGCCTTCAATAGCCACATATTCACCAGCATACGCGATGATATTGACCACTTTTGCTATGTATGGAGCTTCTTCATCCTCGTCGTCGTGCTCATCGTGCTCATTCGCTTCTTTTTCATGGTTAAGACCTGATTTTTCCTCATGGTGATCCGCTTCTTCGTGTTTCGCCTCTACAAATACTACCCATTCCCCTTGAAAAAGTGTCAAAGCTGATTTTTTAACCATGACAGCATCATGAAAAGGTGCAAGTGATATATCCATCTCCGCGAAGGATCCAAAGAGGAGGTTTGAAGGACTTTTCTCTATTTGAAAAAGTACTTTTGCGCGTTGCGTCTCCTCATCAATGTTTGGCAATAATTGTAAAAAATATGAAGGATATGTTTTGTTTGCAACTTTTAACCATCCTTTGGTCTCTTTTGATATCTGCATCGCATCATCAACAGCCAGGTATGCAACAGCATAATAATCGCTTTGATTCACCAATGTCATCAAAGGTGTTTGTGCATCTACATTACTGTGCAGTGGAGCTAAAATTTCCCCAACAACACCATCTGCATGTGCATAAAGTATAAGCTGATCAGTTGCACTTTTAAGCTCTTCCGGTTCAATGCCTAAAGACTTCAGTTGTGAAGATAAAGTGTTTTGCTTAGAACGTATCTCTTCTAGGGCTATGATAACGCTACTTAAATCATTTTGTGAAGCAAGACCTTTTTTATAAAGCTTCATAGTGTTATTTTTCTGTGCTTCTGCAGCTTTGGATTGCTCCAATAATGCAAGATGCTCGGCAGTCATTCTAGAGAGTTCTATAGACTCTATAAGTATTGTTTTGTCGCCTTCTTTTACCTGTTGTCCAGGTGTGACAAAATAAGCTTCTAGATGCCCAGACAACCTGGAAACAATCTCTTGTTTTTGGCCAGAGAGTTGTGTGATCTGTGCATTGGTCTGGATAACTTTTCCTAAAGGTTTTAGTGAAGCATGTTCAATTTTGATTTCATTTGCCAAGCTCTGCATCGAAAAGAGTAGCGGCAGTAGTAATAATATGTATTTAGTCATTGTATTGTCCTTGTATAAAACGTAATTCTATTTTTTTATTGTTGATCATTGCTTGTGTTTGCAGTAGTGACTTTTGCGTCTGTATGAGTTTGTTTTTTGCATTCATCATCACAAAGATAGACCCTTGAGCTATCTTGTAGCCTTCCAAAAGTAATGTACTAAGTGCCTCCTGCTCTGTCTTAAGTGTTTTAAGTGAGCGATACTGCTGTGAAAGTTCTTTTATGGAATCTTTGAGCATTTGTTTTTTCAAACTAAGATCTATTTTAAGTTGTGCACTGTCAAGTTCTAGTTGTTTCATTTTTAATCTTGCCAGGGCTTTTTCTTCTTCTTTCTTGTGCTGTACGGTTAAGGGGATAGAGATACCAAGTCTTATGATAGACTGGTCAGGCTCCTGCTCTATACCTGTGTTTAACACATAGCTATTAAAGCTGCTTTCGTTCATGCGCATTTGACTTGCTAACATCTTTTCTTTTGCAGCAAGAATTTTCTCTTGAGGGCTGACTTTTGATGCGCTTTTTGCTTGAGACGAGACAGAATAGACAAACTTTTTATCCAAAGACACCTTATCACTAAAACCAGCGATAGCTAAGAGCTCATAGTGCAGTGAGTTCATCTGCTGTTTTGTTGTGTATATCTGTGTTTTTAGCGCCAAGGTATCTGTTTTTGCCTGCAGGTATGCTGCTTTGTTTTCCGAGCCATTCTTGTATCGTTCTTCTACAATGCCAGTCACTTCGCTTGAAAGTGCATACTCTTGCTTGAGTAATGAAAGCAGTTTGCTTTGATAGACATATTCTGTATAAAGTCCTTCAAGTGCTTTCATGTATCCAGCTTTCCCTTCAAGCACATAGGCTTGCTGGAGGAGATTAGAAGCATTGGCTTTATCTTGGAGCCCCCCTAAATAATTCCCAGTTCTGATAGTCTGAGATGCGCTTATCGTATAGCCATATTCAGAATCGGTAAAATCAGGGTTGTATCTTGCTGCCTCTAGGCCCAATGTTGGGTTTTGTGTTCTTAAAAGTATGTTATTTTCTTGCCTGTTTGCCTCAAGTGAGAGTTGTTGACTTTTGAGTACTTTTGAGTTTTCTTCTATATGTTTTTTAAGCTTTGCGTAGCTCATCCCAAAGAGAGAGAGCGACAAAGTTAAAAAAATCATGATGATTTTTTTCATTGTTTATTCCTGTAAAATAATATTTTTATATGTTTTGGATAGAACTATGGTGTAATGGTGAAGTTAAGCAATGGGTGGCTTGATAAAAGCTTCTTTGGATGGTGGTGAATAGAATGTACTTTTTTGTGTAGGTTGTTCACTATATGCAAAAGCATCAAAATTTATATCGGATACGTCAATAATAGCTGCAAAATGAAAGAGGTGGTGCATAGTACACAAATCATCAGAATCGGTGATAACATTTGTTTCATGCACATAATCATAAAGTGTATTATTGTGGCACTCGGTACAGTCATCTGCTATAGCAATAACAGCGGCATGAGCAATATTAAAAGATAATGAAAGTAACAGTAAAAGTTTTATCATTTTTCTTTTCAATGTGTTAGCCTTGTTGTGTTTAGATTACTATATCTTAAAAATCTTTAATTCCGTTAGAAAACCTTATAGGGTATATTCCTCCATAAGGTTTTCTTTGGTGAGCGATTGTGTCATTATACTTTTTTATTATTACGACATCGCACCGCAGGTAGTGTCTCTAGTATGAAGAGTTCTTTCCCATTCCACATTTTCCAGCAGCACACCTCATGCTGTTTTGGTCCTGCATCATTCCTTTGCCTTCCATGCCCATGCCACCTTTCCATGGCATACATTTGTTATCGTCCCATTTTTCATCGAAGTTTTTATAGAGCCACACCGCTACCGCTACGCGTTCTTCCATGCTCATTGAAGCACCTATCGGTGGCATCAGTCCAAATCTTCTGATGGCCATTGGCATACAGACTGCTTTATCTCGACTCGGGTTTTTGATATAGTCCATGACAAATGCAGTAAACGCAGCTTCGTCATTGCCTACAGCGTATTTTACTTTTGCGCTTACCATGGCCATTGGTGGTGCTTTCATGCTCCTCATCATTTCCTGCATGGTCTCCATGCGTTCAACTTTATCCATATTCATTGGAGCTTCTAGCATATGGCATTTGGCACATTTGGCATTGTAAACATTCTCGCCGGTGACGTTGGCACTCAGACTCACTGCTGCAAAAAGCAGACCTACGATAATTTTATTCATTTTCATGTTAATCCTTTTTTTTGGTTTAAAACTACTACAATGGGCAATTGCACAAAGAGTGAGTAAAGTATTTAGGCAAGAGACAGATCATGCATCAATGTCTTGATTTTCTCGAAAATTTCATTCATGTATGCCCTGAATGCATCATCGACATTGACAGACTGCAGTATATCTTCGATCCCTATGGTGGTGAGAACTGTCAAGCCGTCTTCCCTATAGATAGAGAGACGACAAGGAAGATAGACTGAGATTTCAGGGATAGTAGAGAGTGCCTGCTGTGCTCCTCCCGGGTTACAGAGTTCATAGACAACGATATCGCGTTCAATGGGAAACCCTTTGTTTTCCAGGATTTTTTTGAACTCATAGGAACCCAATACCCCAAAACCGACCTCTTTTGCCTTGGCTTCTAGTTTTGACTTGATGTCTATAATGTCACGATGTGTTTTTAGTTTGTAAATCATTTTTTTCCTTTTGTTTTTATTTTCATTGCTGTTTTGTTAAAACTTGCAAACTTTGTGTAAACCATTTCTGTATATCTTATGATGCGCAACCTCCATCTGAACAAGATGCCAAACTCCTTTTGCCAAAGTAAGGCTTGATTAGAAAATAACCTACAAATCCCCACAATACCAATGAACTAAGTATGGCTATTGCCCCGGCATCCTCCTCAATATGCACAAGTGATTTTGGATCAATAGAGTTGCTGTCAAAAACGTAGTCCAGTCCTAGTCCAAAAAGCATACTTCCTATAATAATGCTGCCAAGGTAAATATAAAGAGATCGAGCCCCGAGCATCTTTTTGACTACACTGATTGTCACTGTGTTGGTTGCAGGTCCCGCACTAAGGAATACAAAAGCGGCTCCTGCACTGACGCCAGACAACATCAATGCAGCAGCGATAGGCAGAGAAGCTGTTGCACAAATATACATCGGTACGGCAATAGCGATAGCGACAAGATAAGAGAGCCAAGCATGATCCATTAGCATTTCACTAAGGTTCTCAGGGATGGCTACCGCGATGGCTGCACCAATAATGAGACCCCAGAAGAGAGGTTTGGCAATGTCACCGAGCAGAGTGACAAAAGCATAGCGCAGTGCCGAACTGGTTGAAAATTTTTTCTTCTCTTCTGTGTCACAACAGGATGTGCCAGAACTACAGGGGACTTCTTTCTCTTTTTCGGAAAAGCCGGAGGCCATAGAAAAACCTGTTGTTGGTGCTGCATTAAAAACTGGCTTGGGTTTCTCTTGCTCATCTTTGTCAAAAATGTTGGTGAGTATTCCTGCTGCCATAGCAATGATCATTGATGTGATGACCCGATAGAGCGTAAAGATCCACCCGAAGACTCCATAGGTTGCAAGAATAGAATCCACTCCTGTAATTGGTGTTGAGATAAGAAAAGAGAGCGTTGAGCCTTTGCTTGCGCCACTCTTTTTAATGCTGGTTGCCAAAGGTATTACTCCACAAGAACAGACAGGCAAGGGCACACCAAAGATTGTCGCTTTGACAACCGATGAAATATTTTCTTTACCTAGGTGCTTTGTAACTAACGTATTGGGGACTAATTCGTGCAGTATGCCCGCAAATATAAGCCCAAATAGAATATAGGGAGCCATAGCATTGCTGAGTTCAAATAGTGCTATGAAAAAAGGGGTGACGTATTCCATCATGGCCTCCTGATAGCTATATGATTATTGCAAAAGTTATGTTATAATCATATAACAAATATGTTATATAACTGCATTGTTATATAAGTTTACTTAGAAAGAAGTTAAATGAAAACATTAGTTCAAATAGCAAAAATATTCAGTGACGCCAACCGGCTCGATATTTTCGCTCTTATTATTCGTAATGGAGACCTGTGTGTCTGCGAAATATGTGATACACTAAACCTTTCTCAACCACTAGTATCTCGTCATCTAAAGAATATGCGAGAGGCGGGGATACTCGAGAGCAAGCAGGAAGGCCGGTGGATGGTGTATTCATTGACACCCCAACCAAATACATTTTTGCTTTGCTGGATCGAAGAGGTTAGAAAACATATGGACTCCTTACCCAAACTAATTGGCTGCTCAAAACGCTAAGCATCTTATTTGTGAACAAATGAAAATGAATACATTTTGATAAAATTTACTCCCTTTACTTCATCTTATTTTTGGCTAGTAAAAAATGTGAGTCTGAAAACCTATTTGGCCACGCTGTATTGAGGCCCAAATATGGCTTATCTGTAGATGCCTGCAAAGAAGCAAAAAAAGATATTTGGAGTGTGACTTAATGCCAAATACGAATTGCTTTAGATAACATTCAAAACCTTATAGCATATATAACATTATGAGGTTTTCTTACCCCTTATATTCTATGTTAGATTATAAGGTTTTAGAATTATAGATATGATTTTTATCATAAACCAGAGAAGAATACTTTTATTGCACACTCTTTGCACATTAACATTTTATACTTTGAGATCAATTAATATAAAGGATTATCGATGAAAAATATTAACGTTACACTGATAGCACTCTTGATCATAGGATTTACAAGTTTCTCATATGGTGAAATGGGAAAATGCAGTGGTATGCAGAATTCAAATATGAAAAACAAGTCTGGAATGATGCAGAACCAAAAAGGTATGATGGGTAATCAAGGCATGATGCAAAACTCTAATTCTCAGCAACAGGTCGACAAAGTCAAAGAGTGTGTTAATGCTGCTACTACGCTTCAAGAAATTAAAAATTGTAAAATCGGAATGATGCAAACTAATCAAGGAATGATGGGTAACAAAGGTATGATGGATGGTCAAGGTATGATGTGCAACAAAAGTATGCATTGTTGTTGCTGTTGTTGTCGAGGTATGATGCAAGGTAATCAAGGAATGATGGGCAACAAAGGTATGATGGGTGGTCAAGGAATGATGGGCAAGAAAGGTATGAAACAGGGTCAAGGTATGATGAACAATTAAGTTCAATAATTAAAGAGAGAGTATGATGAAAGATCATTCCCAACACGATAGATCAACAAAATATAAAGAAGGCAGTATGACGCTTGTTGGTGCTATATCAATGGGTACAGGTGTGATGATTGGTGCCGGAATCCTGGCACTGACAGGGCAAATTGCTGAGCTTGCAGGTTCACTGTTTCCTCTTGTATTTCTTGTGGCTGCTGTAGTCACTGCATTCAGTGCTTATTCCTATGTAAAAATGTCTAATGCATATCCCTCTGCCGGAGGTATCGCGATGTTCCTGGAAAAGGCTTATGGAAAAGGAGTGATGACAGCAGTAGGTGCACTTTTAATGTACTTTTCCATGGTTATCAACGAAAGTCTTGTCGCACGTACTTTTGGTACATATACTGTTCAGCTATTCGATGTTGATCATGGTAGTTGGATCGTGCCTGCATTGGGTATAGGAGTACTACTTTTTGCCTTTTTGCTTAACATTTCGGGGAATCGCATGATTGGCCTGTTTTCTTTACTTATGGCTCTTATAAAAATTGGCGGTATCATTATATTTTCACTCGGTGGATTATGGGTTGCCGGTTTTTCATTTGAAAACACTTCTGTAAATATGGCAGATACATCTGCTACAGGCTTCATTGCCGCAATGGCCTTGGCTATCTTGGCGTATAAGGGTTTTACCACTATTACCAATAGCGGTTCAGAAATTGTGAACCCACATAAGAATGTTGGACGTGCCATTATCATTTCCATTGTGATATGCGTAGTGATTTATTTTTTAGTCGCTATAGCTGTGGCAGCAAATCTAACTTTGCCGGAAATCATCAATGCAAAAGATTATGCACTAGCACAGGCAGCACGACCTGCATTTGGTAATTATGGTTTATGGTTTACTGTAGCAATAGCAATTATAGCAACCGTATCAGGAGTGATTGCAAGTGTGTATGCAGTTTCACGTATGCTTGCTATGTTGACTGAAATGAAGCTTGTACCACATAGCCATTTTGGTATGCCCGGAGACATCCAAAAGCATACATTGGTATATACCATTGTCATTGCTATTTGTTTGACGATATTTTTTGACTTGAGTCGGATTGCATCACTGGGGGCTATTTTTTATATTATTATGGATATTGCTGTTCACTGGGGTGTTTTCAAGCATCTTCGTAAAGAGATTCATGCTAACGCATTTATTCTAATATCTGCGATCATATTTGATGTTATAGTGCTTGGTGCCTTTCTTATAGTGAAAGCATCAACAGACATAATGATAATTTATGCTGCATTGATAGGGTTTTTGTTTATATTTATAGGCGAGAGCATTTTTTTAAGAAAGTATAGAACTGAAGAAGTCTAAAGGCTTTTATTATAACTCTCACAAAAACAGGAGGGGTGCTTGTAGTGTTCTGTACTGTACATGTGGGACAATTTGTCCATCAAATCATCAGGGTCGGTACTATAGATGAGTCTTGCACCAGTATCTTTGTCAAACTGGTTTACGATTTTGGGGATTTCTTCAACAATCCCCCCGCTTCCCTTCAGAATCCCAATCAGTTTACCTTCGTCATAAGCGATGGCAAACTCCCCAAGTGTCCCGGAGCTACCTCCTGCGATGATGACCATGTCACTGGAGCGGATGTTGGTCACCTCTCGTCCCATGAGTCCGCTACCCGTATAGATGATGGCATCGTAGGTATCCGAGGGGGATTGGTATTTGTGTACATGCTCATCCAGACTGAGTGCCGGGGAGATACCAATGGATAGCCCGCCCAAACTCCGGGCACCTTTGGCGCATTCGTAAGGGAGTCCCGGGCACGCCCCTGTAATCAGTATGAAACCCCGCTTTGCAATTGCCTGACCAAGAGAAAAGACCAATTTTTCCACTTTTGGGTCCTGTTTATGGCTTGATGAACCCATGACACCCACTGTCAGACGCATATCGGGAGCTTTATTTACGTACACCGTCGGCTGCGCAAGAAACTTATCCTTGCATTTATCTGAACAGAAATAGTAAAGCCTCCCTTCGTACTCAGCTGTTGCGGTGGCTCTACGCGGATCCAGTTCCATCATGCATACGGGGTCACGAACCATAAATCACCTCTCATACCCAATTTTTCCATCATACAGAGCTTTCTCCAAAGTGACTAAAAAACCGAATGCCGGATGTTTGAATTGGCCATGACGAAGAATATCCCAATGCTCCTTTAAGTACTCCTGCAAGAACCGGACAACATGCTTCAGTAAAATGATCTTATACCCTTTTGTTTTTTTTTCGGGCATTATCGAACCGAAGGCCATCAGACGTATCCGATGCCCTGCCTGTGTAGTTGTCTCACCTGTTCGCAGCAAACTTCTTACCACCTGATCCACATCTGAAGCAGGACAACAGCCAAATCGAGTCAACATTGTTCGAAGCACGATAGGATCTTTAGCATTTTGGTTGATCTCCGCACGGCCTTCTTTTACCTCTGCAACGATCATCTCCGTATGATCGGTTGAACATGCCAGTTTCTGATCTGTCGCAAATATTGTTTCCAGGCCTCTCTTGCCCGGGATCAATCTCCCGGCTCCAGGGAAGCGCAATGCAAGAACATCAAGATCGGTAACCATCCGATAGCCCCCTTCCTCGACAGCCTCGATGACCGGATATTCGGTCACTGTAAAATATCCGTTGATGTAGAGATAGGCCTCCACTATGGCAACTGCATTATCCATTCTTCCCTCCCTCTACCCATTGATAGAGCATCAACAAGTGTCTTGCTGTTATCTTTATATTTGTTGATCTACGGTGTTGTGTGTGATCTTCCATCGGTAACCTCTCTAAATTTGCTAATCTTTTGGACGCTTAAATATAAAGTGTGCGACTGATTTAGCTTTTCCCCCCGCTCTCTGGATTTCAATACTGATAGTATAATGTGCAGCTTGATGCATAGTAAAATAATTACCATAACTTAATAATACATCATGCATTGGCTCAAGATCTTTAGTAGTTCCTTTCATGCCTAATAATGCTACAGTAGTCTTGAGCTTGGCATTAGTGATACGCTTTCCTGATTTGGTGTCAAATATCGCAATTACTATATGATAGCTATGCTCTTCATCTGTAGCCCCTCCGTGCATAATGCCATACTTCTGTGTGAGTTGCGCAGGAATAACACCAAGATAAATACTCATATCATCAATTATTTGATGGCGCTGTGCATGATCAGCCAAAACTAAATTTGTACCAAACATTAAAAATAAGAAAATAAATAATTTTTTATATAACATTATCCATCCTTTCACTAAAGTTATATCTAGTCTACTACCAAAGTGTGTATTTGGTGTGCATTACGTATATAAATTACACGTAGACTGCACATGAAATATTTATAATGAAATATGAAGCAGTAAGGAGTATTGTATGAAAAAGTTAATGGCTAGTATTGCACTAACTTCGATGATGACATCAACACTTTTAGTAGCAGAAATACAGAATGTTGATATAAAACAGTTACGTGAAGATGTAGACGCCTTGAAAGCAAGAGATAAACAAATTGAATATCATTCAATGTCTGCTTTTCAATTGGCAGGCTACGCTTCTCTTGACTATATAAATGAAGAGAATGAAGATGGATCCTTCTCTGAGCTTAAGTTCTCCCCTTTATTACTTTACACATATGGTGATATCTTTCTGTTTGAAGCTGAAGTAGAATTTGAGATCAATGATGAAGGTGAAACTGAAACTAACCTTGAATATGCTGCAGGTACATTCTTTATCAATGATTATATGGGGTTACAAGTAGGGAAGTTTTTGTCACCTATAGGACAGTTTGTACAAAACTTACATCCTTCCTGGATCAATAAACTTCCAAGTGCCCCAGTCGGCTTTGGTCATGATGGGGCAGCACCTTCTTCCAATATTGGTATTGCACTTCGGGGAGGTTTGCCGAAAATGGGAGACATACGAAGTAACTATACTATTTTTGTGGCAAATGCACCGAGCTTTGGTGTAGCAGATGATGGTGACGTGATAATTGATACCGAGGCTAAAACAGACGTTAGTGATGCAACTATGACAATTGGTGGACGTTATGCTATTAATCCTTTGGGAAATATGGAAATTGGCGTTTCTTTGGCAACTGGAGAAGTTGAAGAGGAATTACCCTCAGAAGAAACTGTTGTACGTGATTACGATGTATTTGGAACAGATATAATGTATAACATTAATGCTCTCAATTTAAAAGCTGAGTATATCCAACAAAAAATTGGTGAAAATACTTTGAGTACATTAGAGGGTGGCACATGGAGAGCATGGTATGCTCAGGCAGCCTATCAATTTTCATCGGTGAACCTTGAACCCGTAGTTCGTTACAGTGATTATCATAATCCTGAGACCGACCGCAACCAATGGGCACTTGGATTGAACTATCTTTTTGCTAATAATCTGATCGCCAAAGTTGCATATGAGTTCAATGAGGATGAAGATGATACAGCAATTGATTCACATGCGAATAACGATCGTTTCCTTGTACAGTTTGCAATTGGTTTTTAGGAGAAAAAGATGAAAAATATATTAAAAATAACAACAATTACTACGCTATTGCTTGCGGCAATGGGAACAACTTCTGTAGCAAATGAAAATACTGATAATACTGAAAATGGTGCACAACTTTGGGCTGATACTTGTATGCGTTGTCATAATTTACGAACCATATCGGATCGTAGTAAAAGTAATTGGTCAATTTCTATGAGCCATATGCGTGTTCGTGCTGGACTTACAGGGCAAGAGACAAAAGACATTTTGGCTTTTATTTTGGCGTCTAAAGTAGCAGAGGATACAAAGTAAATCACTCAACTCTTTAGTTTAGTGTCAGTTTCAGGTGAAAGAGTATGTCCATTTTTCACCGTTTGATAATTGTCTTGAGAATTAGGTGTTGTATACAAAAATACATTCAAGGATATTTATTTTTTAAAACGTTATTATCTAAAAGCTAGCCAAGGGAGGATTGGTCTCCTTTGGTTTGTTAGACATCTAGTTACTCTGTTTCATCTTTACTTGCCAAAGAAGAGGCAATTAGCCCTAATTTGTTGTCGATAGACTCTAGATTTCTGTTTACTTTTAAAAAAATGGTGTTGTTTCTGCCTTTTAGAGCATCCGATAAATCATGGGCTGCACTATTCTTAGTATTCATGTATTTCATGTAACGTAAATCAAGTATAGATACATCCTCACCATTTTTTTTATTCCTGAGTGGAGTTCGGTATGTATATTTAGCCCTAATGGAGAAGTTGTTATTTATTTGTGAGATAAGTCCTTTATATTGACCGGCTTGAAATCTCAATTCTTTTCCAGGTGCTAGTACAGGGATTTTTGAATTCATGAATTTTGAAGAATCAACAGGTTCAGGCGAATCAAGCCCCCAACAGTTAATTGGTATTGGATTCGAAAACTCAATGTCCCTAGCTGCACCTGAGCCATGATTACATATTACCAAATCAATTACAGTTTGAACATCAGGACTGGGTTCATAATAGATTACAATGCTAGGTTTGGACTGTCTATAAATTGCGAGATAAGCAGTACCTACAGCAAGAAATGTTGCAATAGGGCTGACTATGTAAAATGCAATTTGAAAAGTTGCCGCATCATCGATCATTTTTTGCTACCTTATTCCTGAATTTGTCTAACGATCTAATCGCCGAACAATTTGTCCTGTTATTACTATATTTCCATATTAAGAGTATAGCAAAAATGTTCTATCTGTAAGGTCTTATAAAATATATGACTTTATGAGGTTTATCTTTTGCTTCACTATGGAAGCTCTTCATCTATTAATTTATTACATCCCAATCACACCAAAACTCCCCTAGGCTACAACAAATGATCCAATAGGTAGATATGTTCTTTTTTGTACTTCATAATACCTAGCTCCATGTTTCCCGGTATCTATTGTATTGAAGACTTTTTAATAACAGAAGTGCGACTCTGTCAACAATTTACCAAATTATGACAGGCTAGAATTTAGGACTTGAAATAATCTTCAATTTTTAACAAGAAATTATGACAAAAGGCAGTTGAAACCTTTTAAGATGCTCGTGTTTTGTGTAAAATAAACTATGTCTAATCAAAATTTATGATTATGACATAGTCCAAGGAAAGGAATATTGCTATGCCAGACAAAAATATATTAGAACAAATATTGAGTAATACTGAAGAGGTTAAAGAGGTAGTTGTTACGAGGGAAAATGAAAGGCAACAGCGCATTGATGTTAAAAAAGAGAAGCGAAAAGAGCAGCTCAAAGAAGCACAAAAAAACTTTAAACAAATCAAAGCAAATGTGAAGCCTGAGTTGTATGATAAGATTAAAAACAGATGTGCAGATGGGAATATATCGGGATATCTGCTAAAGCTTATTGAAAACGATTTAAGCAATACTCCATCATTATTTGAACCTTATACAGAGGATTGCAAGGAAAATCGTCAAGAGATAGAGAGCTTAAGAACCGAAATTAAAAAATTAAACAATATGAATTTTATTCAAAAGCTTCGTTGGCTATTTTTATGAAGGATGACTCGTTAAAGCATTTACTGTACTTTGATGAGCTTGATCTATTTTTCTGGTGACTCCACTAGAAGATTACAGATATCAATGTCTAAAACAAAAGCGATTTTCGCAAGGTGTTCTATATTGAAATGCTGACCTTTGTAAAAGATTTCAGCTCTAGAAACTATAGTAACAGATTTGTGTCCAATCAACTGAGACAACTGTAATTGAGATAAGCCTTTTTTTTCTCTTTCTTTTTTTACATTCAGTCCTATATCCCTATATAAACTGTCAACAAAATTCTCTGGTAGTGATTCTACATCTCGCATGTTTCACCTTGTTATAAGAAGTTATTGAAGCTTAATGTTATATAGGTTATTATTCAACTTGCTATAACACATTAAGGGTGCAGGATATGCGAATAAAAACTAAAAATAGAAGCAAAACAAGCCATTTATCTACAGAAGAAATAGAAAATCTAAAATCAGAGTATTATGCGGGAGAAAATGTTAATGGACTTGTGAAAAAATATAACATAGATATATCAGCAAACAATCTGTGCTCTACTTTTCCATTTGTATATTCCCTGAAGAAAATTTGCAAATATTGCAACTCTTTTATGTATTTGGTACCACCTCCAAAAAATGCTCAAAAAAGAGAAGAATATTTTTGCACTACATGCCAGCATACTGAAAGTATTTTTGGCTGTGAATGTATACAGTGCATGAAGCTAAAACATGAGTTAAAACAGCAATCTGAGACAACAAGACTCCTACAAAGAAAAAAGAAAAAAGATAGTACATTGAAAATACGTGAATATCCTAACTCACCATCTTTAGATATGCTATCAATAAAAGAAAAAGCCTATCTAGGAGCACTGTTGAGGGCGGGATTAGATAAGAAATATTTACTGATTGGAATGGATTATGGTATCCCCCAAGAACTTGCTCCAACACATGAGTATAGAGAATTGATTGTTGCAGAGCTATTGGAAAGAAAAATAATCAGTTCCTATATTTCAAGTAATCAAATTTCTAGTGATATTATTGGGAAAATACTTTACGATATATGTATTAGTGATGTAAATAGAAATAAAGAAGACTTAATCACGTATTTAATGTATCCTGACAAAATATCTTTAAATGAGTATGGTAATACGATTATTTTATTGAGGGAAGTTCAGCTAAATGAGACAATTGAATATATGAAACTTACACTTCAGCAATTTGAATTGCCTACGTTTGAATCGGAGCGACGATATGAGCTATTATTTATGCAAATACTCAATAGTTATTCACAGGCACAATTGTTTAATTTTATTTACAGTGCAATTAGAAATCAAGCAGCATATAGTAAAACTAGTAAGCAGAGGTATATACCTATTTCAAACTATATATACAAAAAAATTTCAGACCGATATGAACAGGCACGAACAAATAATTGGAAGATTACTAACTTTAGACGTGCTTGGGAAGGAAAGCAGACTGAGTTATCCAAGCTCGTCAGTAATAGGCTGCTTGATATAGGAGAATCTTCTTTCTATCAAGTGATTACATAGCGTTTAAGATATTGGTAAATTGAGAACAAGCATCAAAAGTATTAAATGTCCTTTCTGTGTAAAAGTTACAGGAAATAATATATTTACAACCTAATTTTTCGTTTGTCTTCTGTCGACCGTTGGTAACGGCTTGTCAAGCTCATCTTCTGTCACGCCTTTCGCATAAGAATTGTACGACCATCGAGAGAACTGAGCAAGTAAATCCTGGTTCTCACGTATTAGTCTTGCATTCTGTGCTTCTACTCGCTCATATCTTTGTTGAAGTACATCATATTCTATTTTATTTTTTTTCTTAGTATCTCCTGAATCTTTAAATCTATCTTGGACTGATTTATAAGCAGATTTTATTCTAGGGTGTTTCGCAAGTGTTTGACGTGTGTAATGCTCTTTTAGACGTAATTCAACCTCAGATATTAGATCATTCCATGTTAATTTTCCAGACCATCCATCGGTAATATCAGCTATGATATCTATATCATCATCAGTTAAGTTTTTTGAGCGTTCTCGTTTTTCTTTTTGTATCATTTTTTGTCTCCCATATCTTCTAATAGTTTTTTCATTTCATCTAAATTGACGGATCCAGAGTCAGTATCATCGTGTTCAATTGTATTCATTTCGTTTCTTCTTATGCAGGCTTGTTCAATCGGTGATGCCATTTGAATATTAGAAAGCTGTATCAGTGAACCATCTGGTACAGTTGGATCATCCAAAATATCACAAGTACTTTTCAGGATTTCCAGAAACCTAGTGTGAGATTCTACCCATCTGTTTGCTCCAAAATAAGATTCTTTTTGCGCATTTTTAGCAGTTATCAGAAAGCCTTCAGTATCCTTTTTCATTTCTTTGATTCTTTCAGTTCTGGCCTGGTCGCCTTTCATGCATAAATGTTCAATGCATCCCATACAATTTCTGTGATGTTCGCACGGAGTCATGGTAAAGTCGTGTATACATACACCTACTTCTGTTACATGGGCTGTTCTCACTTTTAGTCTAGCGAATTCATCACGTGAAATAACGACTTTCTTTTTAATATCCTCGATATTGGAGAGAGGGCCTTTCATCGCATTTTCATCTCCTACTGCTTCACGTACCATTTCTAACATCTCATCTGCACTAATGTGGTCATATGCCTGGTTTTGATGAATGTCGATTCGTCCTGACCATTTGGCAATGTCTAGCTGACTCAGTCCACCTTTTTGTGCGAGCGTATTTAAGTAGTGTCTGAATTGATGTGATGTCATTTTGATAGGACTACCGTCTAGTTCTGTATATCCAAATCGCTCAAAGAGCGAAGATAGATTTTCTCTAGATTTTAAAGCATCTGCAATAAGTTCCATTCTGATAGCACCTACTGTCGGTATCAAAGTACCTTTTTTATCATGGTATTCATTAGTCATTTGTAAAACTAATGCATCTGAAAATTTCAATTCTATCTCGTTATTTAAGTATGGAAACCTGTCAGGTAGAAATGCTAATAGGGCTTTTTCTAGATCTGAAAAGTGTATTATAAGTTTTTGAGAAACTTTTGTATATAAAACAGAATGGTTTTTCATCCATGCTATGGCAAGTTGTTTCCGTTGTTTTAAATTTTTGTGTGTAATATTTTTACCATATATGATATAAGCAACTTCTGTAGTGCCAAGTTTTTTATTTCTTAAATATTTAAGCTCTTCAGGTAAGTAAAGTTTAGTGGGGTTATTTTCATACCATTTAGCAACTTTTCTAGCCTGTTTGGTTACTTTCTTTATTTTACTAATGGCCTCTTTTGCAATATCCACCATTGAAGGAATGATCCATTTAATCATAGGGGAAGCACCTTTTGCAGGAAACCATCTTAATCCGTATTGCTCTATGCCTTCTGTATCTTTTTGTATTACTTCACAATCGTAAGGTAATAAAAATACTTCATTGATACGGTTGGGTGCACAGATAAGTAGGGCTATAATAGAGCTTGTCAGTTGCTCATATGGTGTTATAGCTTTATTGAAAATTTCTGGCAAGGCTTCTAGTCCTGCTTCAGAAGGCATTTTTTTATTTCTACGATCATCTGCCTCCTTTCCCACACGAGAACTATCTGATGGACGTTTGATGGGATTTTTCCAATCAGGTGCAATTTTAGTTAAACGCTTGTCTGCTAGAAACTTGCCTATATTTTGCAGTGTTGCACCGATCCTGTATCCACGCCCTTGAGAGTAGTTTGCTTTAGTAATGATGATTGCCTCATCTAGCACATAATTATCGATAGTGTTTGGGTCAGCTTTCTTATTGATATTGATAAGTGCCTGTTCAAGAATTCTTAGAGGCTCTAAGAGTTGTCCTGGTTGCTTGAAAGATTTAAGTCCAAATCGATACCGGAAGTAAGATTTTGAGAAACTTAAGAAAGGCTCAGACATTGCCTCAGTATTGTCGTCAGTAGCCTTACCAGTTTGCTTCTTAGAAGTAAAATCGTTGGTTGAAAAAATAGCTACTATACGTTTTTTTGTTCCTTTTTGTTCGATATATGAGGTAATATCCCAAATATTATTATCAAATGATAATTCAGCACCAAAAACTGTTAATTCATCTCTACACATTGTAATAAATTTATCTAGGTTTTGATTCGAACTAAGTCTTTCCTCTGGTTCAAATATTATTGCTTCACTCATGATGATGACCCCAGTATATTTTGTGATTTTATTTGCTCACATTCTACTACCACTTGTGCAACTGCGAAGATGGTTTTGTCATTGACACTGGCAATTCGGTAGTCAGTCGTCTCCATTAATCTTTCACGATCCTGTAAGAGTTTAAGAAGTATTTGTTCATGTGGACCATCATCCCATGCTTGAAAGCTACTACAAGTGTAGCAGGCCAACGGTGCGAATAATCCACAAAATCCGAAACTACCACATTTCCCCATCGCTCTGCCTGTACTATCAATACTTGGATCAATAATGTCGCTTGTTGGATCATCGGCACGTGTTGCTTTTGATTTGTCAAAAAGCAAAAGACCTGCAAATGCTTGTGCTATGGGGGCCATGTGTAATGCCATGGCTTTGTCGATACGTTTAATTATCTCAGGAGTCGATGCAGTGTATACTCCTGCATTTTGGATATCTTCATGGTCAAGTATCTCAGCGATGATCAGTTCACCATGTCCTTCAGATGCGGCCCTTGTACCTATGGTATACCGAAATCGTGTTGAAGTGATATGAAGCTTTTCACCAGTTCTTTCCGATGTTAGTTCTAAGCTTCCTATGATTTTTTGAATCCTGCTCGTTATTTCTTTAGAGCTTGGATGATATGCAAGTTCTCCTGAACGATTTTCTTCTTTGGAAGGAAAAAGTGGAGCCTGGTTCGGATCATCTAAAATCCCGATAAAATCATTTTTAACTTGTTTGCCATAGCCAAAGAGCACTTTCCCCAATGATGGCGGAACGATACGATCTTTAAATTCTGAACGTGCCTTTTTTCTTTTTTTTGCTCTTGGGATACGGATGATGTATTCCTCCGAAGCATCTTTTCGTTTGGCTTTAATCAAATCACAGACCTTTAATTCTGCAAACTGTATAGGTCTGGAACCGTAGATCATGAAAAGCCAGACAAGAAGAAAATCCGCTTTCGGAATATCCCCATCGGCATAAGCATTATTGATGGCAGTTTGAATTCCTTCAAGTTCCAGATCTGTAAAGGGACCTTTATACGGGTCCATAGTTAAAACGGCTTTTCCTTTTTCATTCCCTTTAAATTTAGCCTCGTTTAAATAGTCATAAGCATCATTGGAAAGCCCTGGAAAGCCCATTTCGTACCATTTCTTCAAAAAGCCTGACAAGGCACCTAAATAGTACTGATGTTTAGAATCTAGTGTACTATTGTAATTAATGAGGTGTATCGATGTGATTGTGGTCATATTATTTTCTGATTGTTCATATGAAAACTTCAAGAATTCTTTGAATCGGAAATACATATTGACTGCATGTTTTAATGCATGGTTTTCCAGATACCAGATGAACACTCGCTTCAGTCCATACTTGTGACTATCTGAAATATGTAGATTTGTAATGTTCATTTGATGTTTACCAACGATATCGCTAAATATCCAAACATCATCATTAGGATCAAATATCAGGCCATTTTTTGTTTTGGCTTTGGAGAGAAAGTGTCCGGTTTGATGGTGAGGTGTATTTTTCATTCTTTAGCCCAGTCAGGTAGATCTTCCTCTTGAGGAAACTTATTATCCATCTGTAAAATAGACTCGTTGGCTTTACGCTGAACATGACGCTTTGTATATGTTTCCGCACTGCCTGATGTTTCCTCCCACCCCATCAGGTATGCACGCATCTTCTGCTCTTCCTCTTCGGATACATTTCTTTCATCCATTAAAGCAGAAAAATTGTCATTCCATGTATGTCTGAGTATATGAGGTGTTAAGTTTTTAAATACATCAGGGTAGCACTTTTTCAGTTTGGAAAAGACCTTATTTACAGAGTCCAGACTCATGGGTGAACCTGTCTTGGATGCGACAAATAAAAATTCATGTCTTCCTGCTTTCGGTAGAGCAGTTCGATGTTTGGTGATATAATCAAGTGTGAGTCTGACTATTTTCTTTGGCATGAAAATTTTACGTCCGTATGTTTTTTGGGTAGGCTGATTAAGCCTAGGGTCTTCCGGGTCATCGGGACGACGTACAATATTAAATGTCTCAGATCTGAAATCAAGATCTGAGATCTTGAGACCTAGAAGTTCACTTCTTCTGAGCCCGAATTGATACAGCCATAAAATGAGCAACTCATTTCGGATCTTTGTAAAATTATTTTTCCATGGATTATAAGGTGAACCTCGATCAACCACTTCAAAGAGTTTGTCAATGGCTTCTTCAGATAAGCCCATAGGTGCATTTTCAGATGAATTATGTGAAGTCCCTGGGATTCTTGAATTCAGGGTGGATTCAACAAAGTCTTTTGCATCTTTAAGTAACATGAATGTCATATCTCGTTCAGGAAGTTTTGCCATATGAATATTGGCCATCCATACTAAAAAATTCTTGATCACTCTCATGCGATTTCCCGTGGCATCAGAACTTATTGTAATGATTTGTTTCTTGGAAGTGTTGGAACGGAATTTTTCTAAAGAGTGAGTATTGATAGACTGCTTTGACTTCTGGGGTACAGTGATATCCGCACAAATCTCTTTGAGCGGCAGTTTGCATGTATCGCAGAGACTTTCAATCTCATGCAGATGAAGAAGCTTTCCTTGCTGGAGTCTTTTCTTCAGGTCTATCCCTTCAAGACTGTAATTCTTCAAAAAAATCTTTAACAGCATTAATGAGCGTAAGACCTGTTCAATTGTGTTTACGGCATCACCTTTTGATCTATGTTGTGAAATTGAAAAAACAGTGCTCCAATAATCAGGCATACCAGTTTCTTTCTCAATCAACATTGGGAATCTTTCTCCACTAGAAAACAATACTTTTTTAATGTAATAGGGTGTCATATTTATTTCCATTTTTCTTGTTACACATTATAGCATAAAATGGAAAGGAGTTAAAAAAAGTGTAAATAACGTATACTCTCCTTAATATAGGGGATATGGTATGAGTTATTTACATTTGTATTTTGTTATAGGTTAAAACGGTATTTCATCTTCATTGATGTCAATTTCTGGAATGTTTGACGTAGGTTGTGGTGCAGCTTTCGGAGCAGACGGTGCAGGTTGGCTATAGTTGTCATGTGATGGAGCATTATAATCTGATGATCCACTTTGACTATATCCGTTACCACCCATAGGTGCTGCTTCGTCTTTACTTCCTAGCATTTGAAGGTTTTCCACTGTTACTGAGTGTCTACTTCTTTTGCTACCATCTTGTGCTGTCCACTGATCTAGCTTCAATCTTCCATCTACTAAAACTTTGCTACCTTTACGTAAGTACTGATTCGCAATTTCAGCAGTTCTACCAAAAAAAGTAAGGTCTATAAAGAGTACTTCTTCTTTTTGTTCACCAGTTGCAGATTTGAATTTACGTGAAGTTGCGATGGCAGTATTACCAATCGCACTTCCACTTTGTGTATATTTAATCTCAATATCTCTAGTGAGGTTTCCGGCTAAAATTATCTTGTTGTACATAAGGTGGCTCCTAATCTATGGTTGATTATGCTTCTGTCGCTTCTGCTTCAGGTGCTTTTGTCTCTGCTGCAGCGCTTTTGTTCGCTTCTGCCACAAGTTTATCAAATTGTGCGATCTCTTTTTGTTTAGTATATTTCACAGTTAAAAACTTAATGATATCTTCGCTGATCTTAAGATTTCTCTCGAGTTCTTCGATAGTGCTACCTGCTGCTTTATAGAAAAGAACAGTGTAGTAACCTCTGTTATGTTTTTCTACTTGGTATGCAAGTTTTCTCATACCCATATCATTCGTACCAACTAGCTCGGCACCTTCTTTAGCAAGAATATCTTTTACTTTCGTAATTTGTGCTGCAATCTCTTCTTCTGTAAGTGTAGGTTTAACTACAAACAGTGTTTCATAACAAGTCATATTGTTTCCTTTTGGTTTAATAGCCCATGTATACAGCTGTATCTTTCACTAATGTGAATATAGCTGTCCAAAAATGAGCAAGAATTTTGGAAGCGATATTTTACTATATTATCCCTTAGCTGCACATTAGACAGTAATTTACCCTATAAAGAAAATGAAGAAACATTGAATATTAATAAGTATTTTTGTATCATTTAGTAAAGTTAATTTATGATCAAGGTGTTTATTATGGAAAGAAGAAATTTTTTACGTGTATCTGCAACATCAGCAATGGCAGTCGCTATTGCACCTTCACTTGTGACTCAAAGGCTTTATGCAGAAGATGGTAGTCTGTTTCAAACGTTTGAAAAAGTACAACTTAAAGATACTGATGGTAACCCTCTTAAGTCTGCTTCCTTGGCAGTAGAAGAAAACTATGTATTTCATTATCCGCATGTATCCACCCCGGCCATTATGGTCAATCTTGCAACACCGGCCCAAAAGGACATTAAGCTCAAAGCAGAAGATGGAACGGAATATATCTATAGAGGCGGTTTAGGAGTCAATGGAACCATTGTTGCCTATTCTGCTATCTGCCCCCACCAATTAACACACCCGCAGCCTGAGATGAGTATGTTCCAGTATGTGGAAGAAAAAGGTAAAACACTTGCGTATGACAAAGGCGGGGTTTTTGTCTGTAGTTCACATCTTTCGGCATTTGACGCTAAAGAAGGTGGAAAAGTAGTAGGCGGACCGGCCAACGAAGGTTTGGCATCTATCATTCTTGAGATTGATGCAGAGGATAACATGTGGGCGGTTGCAGTGTTGGGTCCAGTGAAGTTCCAGGATTATTTTGATGCTTTCAAAGATGAGTTTAAAAAATTCTATGGGAATAGAAGGAAAGCGAAAAAACTTACAAAGGAAGAGGCAAAAGTGCAACCCCTTAAAAACTTTTCAGCAGAACTTATCCAAGCCTAAAAGAGCACACATAAGGTATGATAGTCTTTCTCATACCTTATGATTATTTCTTCAAAATTTCATGTGCTTTTTTGTTACCTCATCAAATTAATTCATATATTACTTCAAAGTAATTTACTTTATATATAATTTTTGTCATAATTAATTACTTTATGTTATGTAAAGAGTTTAACAAACCAATTCTAATAGGAGACATTATGGCAATGAATAGAAGAGATACGTTTAAACTGGCAGGTGCTGCTGCAGCCGCTGTAGCAATGCCAAGCATCGCAATAGCAAGCGAGAAAAAAGCAGATGTGAAAAAAACCAATGGTAGATCAGTAGTGATCGTAGGTGGTGGTTTTGGTGGTCTTACCATGGCGAAAGCACTTCGGAAAAAAGATAAAAGTATTGAAGTAACAGTCATTGAAAAGAACAATATCTTCATGGCATGCCCTTTCTCTAATACACTGCTTGGTGGTCTTGACGGTGTCAGTTTGGACACTTTTGTCGGGGACTACTATCAGCCGGCTGCAAAGTATGGCTACAGTTTTGTACAGGCAACAGTGACTGCTATCGACAGAAAAGCGAAAACTGTTACAACGACCAATGGTGATTTCGCCTATGATATTCTTGTGCTTTCTCCGGGTATTGCATATGATTATGAAGGACAATTCCCTGCATGGTCAAAAGAGAAGATCGCTGAAGTTTCGCAAGCCTGTCCTTCTGCATTAATGCCTGGTAATGAACATATTGCACTAAAGCGGCAACTTGAAGATATGGATGATGGTAATGTGATCATTGTACCGCCTGCAATGGGAAAATACAGATGTCCTCCAGCACCCTATGAGAGAACTGCCATGGTAGCAAATTACATGAAAAATGAAGGGATCAACGGAAAAGTGATCGTGCTTGATACGAGAAATGGTAAATTTGCCAAAGGGGCAGCCTTTAAGGAATCTTGGGATGAACTATTCCCAGATATTATTGAGTATAAAGGGCTTACAGAAGTGACAGATATTGATGTTTCAGCTAAAACAATTACCTATACAGAGTTTGCTGATGCAGATGATGAAAAAGGTGTCAGTAAAACTGAGAAATATGAAGTTTGTAACCTTATACCTATCAACAAATGTTCACCGGTAATCGCTATGGCGGGGATAGAAGTCAATGGTGCAGGGTACGCAATGATGGATGGGTATAGCTTCAAATCTAAAACAGATTCAAACATCTATGTTGTCGGTGATGCGGTCACACATGCGATACCGCCAAGCGGACAGACGGCTATTTGGGCAGCAAACAGAGCAGCAGGACAAATTGTAGCCCAGATCAACAAGCAAGTTTCAGATCCTAAAGAAGGCCTTCCTGCCAGGGCAGCAAATGTATGTTATTCCATGGTAGGGAGTAAACCAGAAGAAGCGATCATGGTGACACATACATTCTCTGCAGATCCAAGCGGTAAGCTGAAAGGTAAAGGACATGTACCTAAGCCAAAAGATGGTGGCGGTAAATTCAGATCTAAAGGTACTGCAAAAGCTACTAGAGAGTGGTTTGGTGGTGTGATGAGAGAACTCTTCTCTTAATAGGTCATCTTTTTAATGATTTGCACTCATCTTTGAAAGGTGAGTGCAGTTACATACTGACGTATGCTCCTTTACTCAAACTTTCAAATCTAAGCATAACTCATTAAAAACCTTAACCTATTAAACTTTTCAAAATAAAATAAAAATAATTTTATAGATATCCCTGCAATTTGATCAGCATACTGTAAACCAATACCTCTTTTTGTGTAGCTGGTGCCTTTTTGATGAGTATCTCACTCTCCAGTAAATGTTCAAATATCTTCAGCAAGGCAGCTGATTTTACACGTAAGGCCAACTGTGCTTTTTGTTCTTCTATCTGCTTAGGCAGTTTATAGCCCAGTATTGCTGCTGAATCTACATGTCCATGGAGTTTGATATAGGCATGAAAGAGGAAGATCTGATTGACAAAATATTGTGTGGAACGAAGCAGTGAAGCTTCATCTTCCCCCAGTTCAAGTAGTTTGGTAATGGTTGCCGTGATGGGCTTTTTGTTAAAAAGGTCTATGAGTAACTGTTCTGTTGCCAGAGGTGCAGTAGAGTAGACCAGTCTATCGATATCTTTACTTGTGACTTTCATGCCCAGAATGGCAAGCTTATCCAGCTCATTGGCACAAAGTGCCAGGTTGTTATTGAGTATGAGCATAAGATGCTGCAGGGCATAGTGGTCAATGTCAAGCTGTATCTGCTGTGCTTTTTGTTGCAGCATAGCGATACCGTCACGTATGTTGGGCTCGAAGAATCGTACCCATGCCCCGCCTTTTTTCTCACTGAAGGCTGCTTGCATACTCTTTGCATCTTTGGGGGCACCTGCATAAGCATAAAGGAAGTAGTTATCTTCACTTTTATTGGCCAGTTCTATGAGAATATCGAGTTCTTTTTTGGGTATTTTTTTATCGTGTTTGACCACTACAAGATTGGTACCGCCAAACAGAGACGTCTGGGAAAGAAAATTCTTAGCCTGTTCAAAGTCCCATTCATCGTGATAGAGATTGAGCATACTCTCTTTTGCATCTGTTTTTTTGATATAGGTATCGATATAATGGTCTACCAGGTAGTCATTTTCACCATAAAACAATACAGCTTTGGGAAAAGCCTGTTTCAGTTTCTGGTCAAATTCTCTTTGGTACATTAGACTAGCTCCATTTCATCTTTACTCAATTTTTCAACGAATTCAACCATGATGATAGCCTGTGGGATATTGACTTCATTGATCTTTACTTTGACTCTATCAAAAAGCATCACATTGTCACCTTTAAGATGCACGGTAACTCCTTTGATCTCGCCTAAGAGCACTGCTTTAGCGCTCTCTTCTACTTCGATGATCTCTGCTTCGAAGATCTCACCTAAGTGTGTAACTGCCCAACGTGCAAATTTACGGTCTCTAAAGTCCCATTCTGCTTTGGTCGCATCTCTTTCAAGTTCACTGACCCTTGCACAGAGGGGCTCGATATTTCTTAACAGATAGCTTGCTTCTTCCAGTTCCTCTCGCAGTTGTGTTTTGATAAGGCGATGCAGTATGAGGTCGGCATATCTACGTATGGGTGAGGTAAAGTGGCTGTAGTGACTAAAGCCAAGGCCAAAGTGTCCTACATTTTGTGCTGAGTAGCTTGCTCGCCGTAAAGATTTAATGACCATAGCATCCACTTCTGAAGAAAGGTTCATTCTTGCTGCTTCTTTTTGTATAGCACGTATAAGAGAAGGCGCATCTTCATACTCTTCAACATAGAGACCGATGGCTGCAAGTTCAGCCAGTAAAGCTTCTATCTTCGCAAGTTGCGGTGGTTCATGGATACGAAAGATACTGTCACCTTCACCCGTAAAACGTTTCGCTGAGGCTTGGTTGGCCAGGAGCATACACTCTTCTATGAGCGAGTGTGACGGCGTTCCTGTTTCTATCTCTGTATTAACCAGTAGATGTGCTGCATCGATCGTGAGCTTGGTCTCTTCAGATCTAAAGTCAAAACCATGTCTGAGCCGTTCATTACGTAATCTGACCGTTATTTTTTGTAAGGGAAGCAACCATGTGAGGATTTGGGCTACCGTATCCGTGACACCTCCCGTTCCATTTTCCAATATTTCATCGATATTGTCATAATTAAAACGGTGCTTTGAGTGTATGATCGCTTCAAAGAATTCTTCTTTTAACGGTTTCAGGGTAGTCTTGTCCAACTCTATCTTCGATACAAAGGCAAGTCTGTCTACTTTAGGTTTGAGTGAACAGATGTTTTCACTGAGTTCACGAGGGAGCATAGGAAAAGATTTGTGTGGCAGGTATGTGGTGAAACCTCTTTTTTTTGCCTCTTTGTCAATGTTGGTAAAGAAAGGCACATAGTGACTGACATCTGCGATAGCAACATAAAGGGTATACGTGTCCATATCAAAATAGATAGCATCATCAAAATCTTTTGCAGTCACCGGGTCAATGGTACAGAAATCAAGATGCGTGAGATCCACACGGTCAGGATGTTCTTCTTTGGTGACTTCTACTTCAACATCCAGTGCATCTGTGACACACTCTGGCGGGAATTCATCTTCACGCTCATAGAGTGCAAGAGAGATCTTTTCATCAACCTTAGGGTCATCCAGTGTTCCCATGACTTCAAGAACTTTATCTGTATCAACATCTACTTTTAACACGGTTCCCAGTTTAAAAGCTTTGAGGTCCATACCTTCCATCACGGCATGCGTAGGTTCTCCTGTACGGATGTTAAGGATAAGGAAATTACCCGATTCATCCCTATGGGTGTAAGCGATAGTGAAAAGAAAGGCTTTTTCTATGACCAGCTGTACTTTACCGCTGGCACGTCCACGTCTGGCGATGATACGCTTGGCGACGACCACATCTCCATGTTTTGCACCCCGAAGATCATCAGGTTCTACCAGCAGGTCTCTTTGTTCTTTGAACTCTGCTTCTATATACCCTTTGCCATCTTTACCTATGTAGAGTCTACCCACACGATAGATAGATTTCAGTTTCCAAAGCCCATCGACTTCTTCAAGGGCACCCAGTTGCTGGAGCGCCTGAAAACTGTTCTGGTCTTCTTGTTCGATGTCTGAAATAAGGCATCCGTGGGTAAGTTGTATGGCAAATGGGGACATAGTTAAAGGCTCTCTTAATATGGTATATAAAATAAACAGTTTGTTTGTTTAATCAAGGGTAATTATATTACTTTAACGCTTCAAGTCTCTCTATTCTTTGTTCCGTACTTGGGTGTGTACTAAAGAGTTGTTTGAGTGACATATCTTTCCCCGTAAAAGGGTTGATGATGAACATATGTGCTGTTTGAGGGTCTGCGTCATGCAAAACAGTTTTTCGAGCATAATTGTCCAGTTTAGCCAAGGCACTCTGCAGCCATTCAGGATGCCCTGTCATTCTTGCTGCACCGGCATCTGCCATAAATTCACGGTTTCTGCTCACAGTCATTTGTATGAGACTCGCGGCCAAAGGCATAATGAGCATCAGTGCAAGTGTCACAAAAAGGTTAGGTCTGTCCCTGTCTCCTCCACCAAAGAACATACCAAACTGTGCTAACATAGCTATAGCTCCGGCAATAGTCGCAGTCACAGTACCGATGAGCATATCGTAGTGTTTGATGTGGCTGAGTTCATGTGCGATAACGGCTTCCACCTCTTCCTCGGTCATCATATGTAAAAGCCCTTCGGTAACAGCCACTGCAGCATGCTCATAGTCTCTACCTGTGGCAAAGGCATTGGGCTGTTCTTCAGGAATGATGTAGAGTGCAGGCATCGGTAGATTGGCACGATGTGTGAGTCTTTCTACGATCTCATAGAGTCCTGTAGCATTGTTATGGTCTACAGGTATGGCATGGTAATGTTTTAACACTTGTGTGTCACTATAGTAATAGGCATAAAAGTTCATCCCGGCTGCGGCAAGGAAAGCGATGATCATCCCTGTCTGGCCGGCTATCATTCCTCCAAACCAGATAAACAGAAGGGTAAGCCCTGTCATTAGGGCATAGGTTTTAAATTGTTCCATTGTGTTCTATCCTTAAAATAGTTATTTTTATTTTAATATACCATACTGGTACAAACCGAAGGTAAATCACAGGCTGTGTTATAATAATATCATGATTAAAATAATAACTCTCATCTTTGTATTGACTTCAGCTGTATGGGCTGAATATCGTTCAAGTATCTCACCTATTACGCCTGACATAAAAAAGCGTATGATAAAAGGAAACTCCTGGAAAGAAGGTTGTCCTGTAGGCCTACAGGATCTGCGTTATTTACGCATCAAACATATCAATTTCAATGGTGAAGAGAAGATGGGTGAGATCATCGTGCATAAAGAGGTATCTGTTGAGGTGACAGAGATCTTTCAAGCACTGTATAAGATGGAGTATCCTATCAAGAAAATGAGGTTGGTAAGTGACTATAAAGGCAATGACTGGGACTCTATAGAGTCAGACAACACCTCCGCTTTTAATTGCCGTACTGCAACCGGCAGTAAAACATGGTCCAAACACTCTTACGGGAAAGCCATAGATATCAACCCCATAGAAAATCCGTATATTTCAAGAAAAGGATATATCTCCCATAAAGCATCGGCACCCTATAGAAAGAGAGTCCATAAAAAGTCTACCTATGCAGATAGAGCGGTTTTGTTGAAAGGTGATAAAGCCGTTCAGCTATTTAAAAAATATGGTTGGAAGTGGGGTGGAGACTGGTCGGGTGTGAAAGACTATCAGCACTTTTCAAAGTAAGATATTTTCATTATAAAGCCTCCTATATAGAACCTTTTATAAGGATTATAATCAGCATTAAAAATTTTTTTAACGCGTCCCCATCGTGATGATAGGGACGCATACATCAATACGACAAATAAGCAATTGATAATTGAAGTTACTACTACAGGTGTACATTCCAATCGGTGGCGATGGAAGCAAGGAACATTATTTAGTCGTCATTATGCAGTTGTCCACTAAACTCAAAGCCAAACTTCATTTTGTTGGCTATTTCTTCTTCGACCTCGTCTATGAGTTCTTCAGTTTGACCTTCTATCCGTTCAATGAAAAATTTTTGTTCTCTTTCGCGTTTAAAAGTATGTACCTTGTAAGGTTTATCGATACCATGTTCTTCTATAAACTTTTCAATCGTATCTTCCCAAATGAAGGTAAGTTCATGTTCTATGGTTTGTGGTTCTTCATTGTCGGGGAGGGTGTAGTTAAATGCTACCATATCTGTGAAGGATATGACTTCATACGCTTTATTTTCTTTTTGAGACGTTACTTCATTGTTTGTCATGATCGTGTCCTTTAGTTTATGTTGTTTATTCACTGTTATAGCAAAGATAGCTTTAAATAGGATAAAATTTGTCCGATTTATTTTTTTTATGCGAATATAGTAATCTTTTGTATCTTTTTTTAGACCTAACAACGCTAAAAGATCATCAAACATTTCATCTGATCTTTAACTTTTTTCATACTCTCAAGGCAGTTAGAATAAACTGAATGGATATATAGGGTGATTTTGAGGAAAGTAACTTTTTAAGCTTTGGACAAGACTATAGGAAGTATACAGACAAGATTGAATGATACAATCTAAAAAAAGTTACTAGAAAACCAGAAGTATAAAAAAAGGATGATAAGGTTCCTTCATAGTTTTCATGTCACTAGTATAGTCTTAATATAAACACTTTTATTTAGGAGACTGTATAAAAAATAATCATTTTTAATCTAACCGGTTTTAGCTTGCAAATGATCTGAGTATCATTGATTTAACAATACTACAATGATGACGGATAAGCCTAAAGAGATCATCTTCCACAAAAGTACCGGGTTGCGTTCTAACAATGGTGGTCTGGACTTATTTAAAAAGGCTTTATTGGGGTGCCGTAAGTCATACAAAAACTCCGACAATTCTCCATAACGTTTATAGGGGTTTGGTTCCAATGCTTTTTTCAGTACCTCATCGACCCACAGTGGCACTTCATGGATATCAGGATTCAAGTGTTTATATTTCAATTTTCTTTGGGCTGCTTTTGTTGTAGATTTAGCGACCTGTGTGCCGTAAGGAAGCTCACCGGTAATCATCTGATAGACGATCACTGCCAAGGAGAAAAGATCGGACCTTGATGATCCAATGTATCCAAGAAAATATTCTGGTGCAGTGTAGGGTGCCGTTCCAAGTATATTCTCCTGTTTTATATAGGCATTGCTTTCCACGATCCCTTCAACCCTGGTTGAACCAAAATCAATGATCTTTACCGTTCCTGTAGTGTCGATCATGATATTTTCAGGCCTCAGATCCTGATGTATCATTTCTTGACGATGCAGTGCGAGCAAGCCTTTGGCTATCTGTTCTGCAATTTCACGGACAGTTTCTATGTCTGGGTTTGGGTTATCGATCATCCACTGCGTCAAGGTCTGACCATCGATAAATTCTGTCACATTATAAATATAGTTACGTTCACGCGTCTGCAGATAGGATTTGACCAAATGTGCATTATTCATACGTATGGCGATCCATTCTTCAAGTAAAAATCGTTCGAGATAAGCCTGGTCTTCACTGAGGTCAATGGAAGGTGTTTTGAGAACAACTTGCGTATCCGTTTGGGTATCAACCGCCAGGTAGACATGACTTCTACTGCTGGCACTCAACTCACGAATGATCTTGTACCCATCAAAGTCCATTCGTGCTTCAAGCAGTGGCGGCAAGGGTTTTTCACTCAATTGTTTTTGGATCTCGTTGGCATCTTTATCGGGCAGTGTATTTACTTTTACAAGCTGAATGGTCAAATTGTCATCACTGCCTTTTTCATAGGCTGTCTCTACTATGTGTTTTGCTGCAGCATTCAGATCACCATTGCTTTGCTCTATGATACTTATCATAAGGTCAGCGCTGACATATTCATAGACGCCATCTGTCATAAATAAAAAAATGTCATCTATTTCTACTGGTACAGTATCGTAATCAATTTTCAGATCTGAATCAACACCCAAGGCACGACCAAGATAACTTTTTTCTTGTGAGATCCACATGCGATGATCTTCAGTCAACTGCTCCATTTCATTATTTCTCAATTGATAGATACGTGCATCACCTACATGAAAAATATGGGCTGTCGTTGACCTGATCACCATAGCACTAAAGGTACAGACATAGCCTTTATTGGCATCATAATAGTATTGGCTTTGTTTTGTTTGTGCATAGAGCCATGAGTTGGTCGCAGTAATCACACGTTGTGCAGATTTTTGCACAGACCAGGATTCAGGTGTACTAAAATAATCCATTAAAAATGAGGTAACGGATGTTTTACTGGCCGTTTGACTTACTTTACTGCTGCTGATTCCATCAGCTAAAGCAATGGCAATCCCTTTATAGGTCAATTGGGGTTCTTGAGGTATACAAATATCATGAAAATCTTGATTTACCTCTTTACGTCCTTTAGTGGAATGTTCGCCAATAGATATTGTTAATTGCTTTTCCATGTTGTTAAGTAACCTTATTGAGCCTAAACTTTATATAGAGTCAGATTCAGTTTTATAAGTATTTAATTAAAATCTTTTCAATGTGAAAAAGCCCTTAATTCAAAACTTTTCGATCTTATTTTTTATTGTAGCAAAAGATTAAGACCTGTCGGAATTAATCTTTTATCACTACATTACCATGATTTATAAGGTAAAAATTTACCATTCATGGTGATCACAACCCTGTCACCCAATGGGTTTTCTTCTTTGTCTATGTCCAAAGAGAAATCAATGGCACTCATAATACCATCTCCGAACTTTTCACCAACGATCTCTTTGATCGTTTCACCATAAACTCCGACCACTTCATACAGACGATAGACTAGAGGATCCTGAGGTATCGTAAAGTCCCAGGTTTTGTTAGGATATTCCTGTAAAGTGATCGCCACTTCTTCATCTAAACCAAGTGCTTCACACAGTTTTTCTGCAGGTTCCTTTTTTAGGCTGTTCATCCCCAAACAAGCTGAAGTAACGAAAGTGGTCGATAGACCAACTTTCTCAGCTAACGCTTCCCAGCTCATCTTGGCACTTTTTCTTGCCAGGACTATTGCTTCAGTCATCTCTATTTTTTTCATATAATATATCCTTTTTAATAGTGTTTTATAGACTTCAGCTTACGCAGCTGAAGCGTCTTTTGCTTTGATGCTCAATTCACGTTTTGCTCCAGTTCTTACGTGTGTTGCATAAAGAGTCAATCCAGTAAAGAGAAGACCACCCGTTAGGTTACCCAATGCAACCGGTAGTTCATTCCAAAGCAGGTAATCTACTACTGTAAAGTCACCACCCATGATCAAAGAGAATGGGAAAAGGAACATGTTAACGATCGAGTGTTCAAAGCCCATAAAGAAGAACAGCATGATCGGCATCCACATAGCGATAGCTTTACCGCTCACAGTTGTTGAGATCATCGCACCTACAACACCCATTGCTACCATCCAGTTACAAAGCATTCCACGGATGAATACCGTAAACCAACCAGAAATACCGTGCGCTTGATAACCCAGTGTTCTTGCTTCACCGATACCTGCAACTTTTTGAGCAATAGCACCACCATCCGTATCAAAACCGTATGTAAATATGAAAGCACTCATAAACGCAACCGTTAACGCACCTAGAAGGTTACCAAGTCCCACTAGACCCCAGTTTCTAAGTATCTGACCTATAGTCACCCCTGGTCGTTTATCGATCCATGCCAACGGCACCAATACAAATACACCTGTCAATAAATCAAAGCTCATTAAATAAAGCATAATAAACCCAACAGGGAAGAACGCTGCACCAACAAGACCTGAACCAGTTTTCATCGCAACAGTAATTGCAAATACAGCAGCTAGTGCTAAAATTGCTCCCGCCATGTAAGCTCGTATCAGTGTATCTTTCGTAGACATATATACTTTTGACTCACCAGAGTCAACCATTTTCTTCACAAATTCCGTAGGCATTAAATAAGACATTGATCACTCCATGTTTTGATTAGTAGTTTTGACATTTTCATTCCTTTTTTTAATTCATAATATTCTTATAGGTAAAAAATTATCCTATAACCTGATTGCCTCTTGATGATAGACATAATCATCACTCCGTTGTCCCGCAGTATATAACGTTTATTTCAGCTATATAATTTGCTTATGAAAAGTATAATAAGTTTTTGTCTTAATAGTGTTCATATAATTGTATAAAAAATAATCATTTTTATTTTAAGAAGAATTTTTGTGTAGAGAAAACTGTATAAAAGATATCATTGAATAAGGTTCTTAAAATGATATTCTGAACTAGTAACTTGTAAAATATTGTGTATGGTCTTTGTGGGAAGATGTGTGGTAGTAAAGATGTAAGCAGCACTAGCACTATAATGACCACTCGAGTGGAATCATATGCAGTATCAGTTTCAGGGTGTTCAACTTTGGAATAAAGTAAAAACCGAGCAATACTTTATATGTAAAACCTCATAAATAGAGTATTTTATAAGGTTTTATGCTTTCTGGAAAATCAGTTACTTTTTAAATACATTCCCCAGCATACCTTTAATCGCACCCTGTAGATCCGCAGGGTAGATAACAAATTTCGAATTCTCACTTTTACTGATCTGTTCTAAAGAATTAATATATCTGTCTCCCAGTAAAAACATGGCAGGAAGTTCTTTGTCTTGTATGTTGTCAGAGATGAGTCTAATAGCTTCTGCAGAAGCATTTGCCAGGGCTATCTGTGCCTTTGCTTCCCTTTTTGCTGCTTCAAGTTTACCGTCTGCTTCGAGGATCGCAGCATTTTTGTTACCTTCTGCTGTCGTCTCTATAGCACGTCTTTCTCTCTCTGCCGCTGCTTGTCTCTCCATAGAGTCTTGCATCGATTCACTTGGATTGATATCTTGTATCTCGACAGACTTCACTGTCACACCCCAGTCTGCAACATCATCGATAATAGAGTCTTTCAGTTTACTTTTGATGTGTTCACGGTTGGAAAGTGCTTCATCCAAGTCCATTTCACCTAAAATAGAACGTAGTGTGGTCATGACCAGCTGCTGTATGGCAACTCTAAAATCCTCGATACCATAGATGGCATCTCTAGGGTTGGTCACACGTGCAAAAGTGACTGCATTGGTGTGGATAACAGCATTGTCTTTCGTAATGACCTCTTGTTCAGGAATGTCCAAAATAAGGTCTCTTGTAGATACACGCTCTCTTACGGATTCAAGATAAGGGATGATAAGATTGAGTCCGGGTGTAAGTGTTCGCGTAAATTTACCCAGTCTCTCTACTACCCACTCTTCTCCCTGAGGAACGATATTGATCCCTTTGTAAAGTGTAACAATGACCGCAATGACCAGTATAGCAACGATATTTAACATTTCCATTTTTTTTCCTTGAGTTAGTTTGTAGTGAGAGGTTCAACTTCTATCAGTTGTCCATTGATCTGTACGATCTTCACACGCGTGCCTTTGTCTATATCAACTTTAGAGATCGCATGCCAAGAAGTGTTCCCCAGCACAGGTGTGTCAAAAGTGACTTTGCCTCTGCTATGCGGCTGTATATCTTCCATAACCACACCTAAGGTATCGAGTCTATAGTTTGACTGTCCGCTTTCAGTGACAGGCGCTTCTCTAAACCACTTGAACCATACAGCAATAACCAGTATTGAGAGTATCATCCAAATGGTAAGTTCCATTGTAAAAGAAGTGTCAAAAAAGGTATCAAGTATACCTACTATGATTGCAGCGACACCCAGTCCAAGGACAAAAAATGTCCCCATGCTCATATCCCAAATAAGCAATGCTATACCAAAAACGATCCAGTGCCACCATAAAACAGTTTCGTTGAGAAATTCGATCAAATTCACTCCTTTTCCATATAAAGATTTATTATATCATAAAAGATAATTGTAGATAAAATTTACGATAATAAGTTATATTTGGATATAATCGCGAAAATTTTCGTACTTCGTACATCAAGGATAATAAATGTCAACTTTAAATGTATATTATGACAAAGATTGTGATATCAACATCATCAAGTCAAAAACAGTAGCAATGATCGGTTTCGGTTCACAAGGGCACGCACATGCAGAAAACCTTAGAGATTCAGGTGTAAATGTTGTTATTGGTGCAAGAGAAGGTGGTTCTTCTTGGAAAAAAGCTGCGGCTAAAGACTTTGAAGTACTTTGTGTTGCAGATGCTACAGCAAAAGCGGACGTAGTTATGATCCTTCTTCCGGATGAAAACCAAGCTGAGATCTATAAAAACGAGATCGAACCAAACCTTAAAGAGGGTGCTACTATCGCATTTGGACATGGATTTAACATTCACTATGGAAGAATCATTCCAAGAGCAGACATTAACGTTACAATGATCGCACCAAAAGCACCAGGACACACTGTACGTTCTGAGTTTGTAAGAGGTGGTGGTATCCCAGATCTTATCGCTGTAGGTCAAAACCCATCTGGTACGACTAAAGAGTTGGCACTTTCTTATGCATCAGCTATCGGTGGTGGTAGAACTGCAATTATCGAAACAACTTTCAAAGATGAAACTGAAACAGATCTATTTGGAGAGCAGGCAGTACTTTGTGGTGGAGCTGCTTCACTTGTACAAGCTGGTTTCGAAACGTTAACTGAAGCGGGTTATGCTCCAGAACTTGCATACTTTGAATGTCTTCACGAGCTTAAACTTATCGTTGACCTTATGTTCGAAGGTGGAATCGCTGACATGAGATACTCTATCTCAAACACAGCTGAGTACGGTGATTATGTTTCTGGTAAGAGAGTTATCAACGCTGAGTCAAAACAAGCGATGAAAGATATCTTGACAGAGATCCAAGATGGTAGATTTGCTAAAGACTTTATCCTTGAAGGTCAAGCAGGTTACCCTCGTATGAATGCTGAGCGTAACAATGACAAAGAAAAACTTATCACTAAAACTGGTAATAAACTTCGTGAAATGATGCCTTGGATATCAGCAAACAAAATCGTAGACCAAGAGACTAACTAGTCTTTTTGGTTCTTTGCACTCATCTTTATGTGATGGGTGCAGTTACATACTGACGTATGCTCTTTTACCCAAGCACACAAATCTAAGCACAACTAACCAAAAATCTTCAGTTCGTTTTATTTCTTTAGCTTTTTTTAACCACGTAAAATTTTATATCTCATTCTTAATGCTACTTTGTTACAATAGGCGAAATTTAAACACTAGTGAACTTTATGGCAAATCAATCCAAAAAAACAAAGACAAAATCTTCTCCCAGAAAAAAGCCAGTACAAAAGAGAAGAGGCAGAAAGAGTACAAAAGGTTCTACTTTAAAAAAAAGTATTTTTATCGTTCTAGGTGTATTTTTGATGATAGCTATGGTGGTTTTTGGATATTTTTTAGGGCAGCAAGATAGGCTCAATAGTTATACCCCGAAAGTACAGATCTCTAAAACAAATGAAAAAGAAAGCAAAAGAAAACTTTTAGAAGATCTCTCAAAGATCAAAACACAAAAACCTCAAGAACAAAATAAAGATAGACAAATACCTACTAAACCTTTGATCGATAAAAAGGTAAAAGTAGAAAGGATAATCACTAAAGAAGATGTACCGCAGAGGAAGCAGTACAACAGAGTGCTATTGTCCTCTGAGTGTGAAAAGCCGAAACTCGCGATCATTATAGATGATGTGTCAAACAGAAGACAACTTAGTAAGATACAGGCAACAGGGCTAAAGATCACTCCATCCATATTTCCACCATCAGAGCGCTCCATGACATCACATCACTTAGCCAAAGGATTGGAACATTATATGATTCATTTGCCAATGGAATCTGGAAGGGCACAGTTCAATAAACAGACTAAAACACTCATAACGACCTTCGGCAAAGAGCAGATAGAAGCCAGAGTGAAAGAGCTTAGAGTACTTTTCCCTACGGCACGTTATATTAACAACCATACAGGTTCTGTGTTTACTGACAATTATACTGCGATGCAGACACTGTATACAGCACTTCGTAAAGAGGGTTTTGTCTTTGTGGATAGTCGGACGATCGCTTCGACCAAAGTACCTAGGATCACAGAAGATTTTGGTGATGCCTATGTGGCAAGAGATGTCTTTATAGACAATGAACATCATGTGCTTTATATTCACAGACAGCTTCAAAAGGCAGTGAAGATAGCAAAGAAAAGAGGTTATGCTATTGCTATAGGGCATCCGCATAAAATGACCCTGAAAGCGCTCTCAGGTGCAGCAGATATTTTCAATGAGGTAGAATTGGTTTATATAGATGAACTTTATCAATAATATACACTCCAAGAGTATTCTCTCCTTTTAGTTGGGCACAATATGAATTGCCATACTCTTTTCAAAAGTATGACAATATGAAATATTTTTAATTCTGGATATGCCTCTATGATATCATAGGTAAAAAAGGCATCGTATGAGTCAAATACTCACTCAATATATACCCACTTTGGAGGAAATGAAGAAGTATCCTTCTACTCTTTTTTATAAGGGTAACCTGGATCTACTGCAACGGCCTAAAGTCTCTATAGTGGGAACAAGGCGACCCTCAAACTACACACGACAGTGTACCTACACGCTTGCCAATGCTTTAGCCAAACGAGGGGTGTGCGTAGTCAGTGGAGCAGCCATGGGTGTAGATACTATAGCCCACGCTGGAGCAGGAGAGGAAAATACCATTGCAGTGGTAGCAAGCGGCTTGGATATACGCTACCCTGCAGTCAATCAAAATCTTATAGAAAGTATAGAGAATAAGGGACTTGTACTTAGCCAGTTTAATGATGGCTTCAGAGCAACAGGATGGAGTTTTGTGGTACGGAATGAGCTCGTCGTTGCACTTGGGGATACTCTTATTGTTACAGAAGCAGATCTAAATAGTGGTTCAATGCGTTCAGTTGAGTATGCGTTAAAGATGGGCAAAAAGATATTTGTACTTCCTCAAAGACTTGACGAAAGTCTGGGTACGAATCACTTGTTACATACTATGAAGGCTACAGCCATACACGATATAGAAGCATTTGCTTCTACTTTTGGACAGATCGCAGATGATGGGCTGGAAAAAGATGATTTTTTTTATTTTTGCCAAAAGACACCTACTTTTGAAGAGAGTCTCAAAAAATTTGGTGACAGGGTGTATGAAGCAGAACTTGAGGGGATCATCACTATACAAAATGGTATCGTAAGATTATCTCGGTAAAACTATCTCCCTGTGTGAAGAGGGAGATAGAAGATAGACTATTTGGTTGTTTTGGAAAGTTGTGAAATGAGTTCTTCGAGTGATGATTCCGGAAGCATACCTGCTTGTACAAATTGTACATCACCTTTAGTGTCCAGGGCTACTAAGAAAGGAATACTTCCTCTCCATTGTGCTCTTTGCTGGATATAATTTACAAATTCGGATGCTTTCTCCTCAGAGACTACAATGTAGTTCATCCCTTTCTCTTTAGCAAACCCTTTGACTTCTTCGTGAGTATAGCCTTGTACTTCTATAGAGACAATGGCTAAATTGTCTTTATGTTTTTTTTGAAGCTTAATTAAATGTGGAATTGAAGCCAGGCAAGGAGGACATTTATGTCCAAAAAACTCTAAAAAGATCACTTTCCCTTCAAGACCTTTTATGTTGAATCCTTGTTCAGTACCTGTGATATCATAGGTTTTTCCCGTAATGTCTGTCATCGTCATTTCTGCTAGTGGTGTTTGGCTCCCTGCTGCTTGCGTATAGGTGAAGAGTGACAGGAGTAGAAGGAATGTTGAGAATAATTTTTTCATAAAATGAGCCTTTATAGATGATTTTATAGATTATACACTATGAAGATGTAAAAATTGTGTAATTGGTTCGATTTTATGTAAAAGTTTTTTTCAAAGAGCATCATAGAATCTAAAAGGGGAGGGAAAAATGATATTAAAATAGACCTTACAAATAATAGGGGGGAGAGAGGTCTATTTCTATATGATGCTCTTGTAAAAATATTATAATAGTATAAGGTTAACTGAACACTAATAGAAGATTGTATTATAAATAAAAGCGGTAAAAAATGGATCAAGTACTTTTCTAAGAGCATCTTTGGGACAAAGGAGAAAATGTTTTTAAAAGGAGTCCTAAAATACTTTATAAAAGGGAGGGGGAAGATTTTAGGTGTCCCTCGATGCTCTTGTAAGTGTAGTGTATTATATGAAGGTTAACCGTATGCAAATAAAGAGTAGTTACACTATAATAGTGGGACTATATGAAGGAAGTTTTTTATGATAAAAAAAGTTTTATTATCGGTTATGCTTGCATTAATGTCACTATCGGCGCAGGAATTTGCACTGGAAAAAAGAATAGGCCAAATGCTTATGGTCGGTTTTCATGGTACACATGCATCAAAAGAGAGTCAAATATGTAAAGATATACAACAATATAATCTTGGTGCGGTCATTTTATTTGACTATAACCCTGTGGATAAAAATAAGCCAAAGAATATTGCCACAAAAAAACAATTAGCAAGTCTGACCAAAGAACTGCAGGCATGCAGCAGTGATGGAAAATTACTCATTGCTGTAGATCAAGAAGGTGGAAAGGTGCAGAGACTGAAAAGCAAATACGGTTTTTACGGTAATTTTCCTAAAGCTTCTGATGTGATCAGAATGGATCAAAGTACAATAAAAGAAACCTATACAAAAATGAGTGAGGAACTTAGCAGTGTAGGGATCAATTACGATCTTGCACCTGTAGTGGATCTGGATATCAACAGGAAAAACCATGTCATTCATGGCTTAGGACGTTCCTTTGGTAAGGATCCCAAAGTGGTAGCAGCGTATGCCTCTACATTTATCGATGCCATGCACAGCAATGGGGTCCTTACCTCAATCAAGCATTTTCCCGGACATGGTTCTTCGGTGGGTGATACACATAAAGGTTTTGTGGATATTACGAACCTTTGGCAAGAACTTGAATTAGAACCTTATAGACTTTTAAAAGACAAGGCAGACACCGTCATGGTTGCCCATGTCTTTAACCAAAAAATAGATCCCAAATACCCCGCAAGTCTCTCTTACGAGACGATCACAAAGCTGTTACGTTGGAAACTGGGCTATCATGGTGTGGTGATCACGGATGACCTTCAAATGGGTGCGATCAGCCAAAAGTATGGGTTAAGAAATACACTAAAGTTAGCGATCAATGCAGGAGATGACATCTTGCTGATAGGGAACCAGCTTGATCCTAAAAAAACGGTCAGTACAAAAAAACTGGTAGACACTATCATGTTATTGATTCAAAGCGGAGAGGTGACAGAGGAGAGTATCAACAAAGCATACAAGAGAATTCAGGGATTAAAGAAGAAACTCTGATTTTTACGCTCCAAGCCATCGTTCCAAGATGATCTTTGCAGCAATGGAGTCAAGTTTACCATCTTTTTTGTGTTTAAACTGGCCCATCGTAAGTTCTTTGGCTTCAATACTTGAACTCTGTTCATCCTGATAGGCTACTTCGATGTCCAGGTCAAGCAGTGAAACAAAATGCTTGATACGCCTTTCCATCTCTTCAGAACTCTCAGCATCTTTTGGCAGACCTACAATCAGTTTGTCTATCTCCCACTCCTCCAAAAAAGTCTTGACATCTCTTGCAGCCTGGTTACGGTTTTTTCGCAGGATAGCATTTTGAGGTATGACGATACTGCCATCGAGACAGATCGCTACACCTATACGTTTAAGTCCTACATCTATACTGGCTAATTTCATAGTCAAATTGTACCCAAACTTTCATCATCTTTCATTATCTGTTTGGTATGGCGCATGTAGGAAAACAATGATATATTGTTTAGGGTAGACCTAAAATAAAATATTATACTTCTAAATAAGTGAAAAAATAAAATCCTTCGATAAAATTATAGTAGGGAAATGTCAGCATGAAGAATATTCAATTATGAAAATAAGGTAATATCGTATGCATTTGAATAAAATAAGTATGGCCATTGTAGGCTTAAGCAGTATGGGGTATGCACAGATAGACCAAGGTGCAGGATTGGAAAGTTTCTGGCTATGGGTTGCTCTCTTCGCTTTGGGAATAGTGGGTATAGCTATATTATTTGTTACATCTTATCAAACACAGAAGTTGAAACAGTTACACAAGTCTATGTTCGAGAAACAGTTAGAGATGGAAAGAAATCAAAATCTCTTACTTGCCAATATGAGTGAAAATATTCATAATGTCGCGAAAGAAACACTTGAAGAAAGCTATCAACTCTCTAAAATATCCGAAAATAAAGATACCGTCTTAGGCAACGCTGAAAATAGACTTTTAGATGTTACCCATGATCTTTTGGATTTTCTTAGGTTAAAATCAAAACAAATTGAGATCGTTAATGAAGAGTTTAATATTAATAACGTATTGAATGAAGTGTCAGGATCTATATGCTCACAATTTTTGGGGGCTAAGGTCGAACTTATTTTTGATATACATAAAAATGTTCCACGGCACTTAGTGGGAGACTCTTTGCATCTAGGACAAACACTCAAAAGTCTACTTGAATACCTCATGGGACAAATGGATCTAGATGAAGTGAAATTAGAAGTTTCTATGTTTGATTCATTTGAAGAACAAGTGGAGTTACAGTTCCAATTCTCTGATAAAGGAAGAGGGATTGATCCTAAAATATTGGAAAATCTATTTGTACCTTATTATGATGTCGATACAGGCAAATATGTAGGTTTAGGTCTTTTTGTCGCCCATGCATTGGTTGATATGATGAAGGGAAAACTCACAGTAGAGAGTATAGAAGAAAAAGGGAGTACATTTACGCTGACCCTGCCTTTTGATATTGTAAATAAGTCGGATCAGAGAAGGTACCGATTGCCTGAGAAAACATTGATAGAGAAAAAGGTATTTATAGTTGACAGTAATTATAATTCAGCTCTGGCTGTCAAAAGAATGTTTGCCTATTTCAGACATGATGTGACGGTGCTTTCTGAAAAAGAATTCATGAAAACTATGCCAAACTTAACCTCTTTTGATATCGTTATTTTAGATGAACGTTTCTTCGATATTAGATTGATCGAGTACCTCAATAACATCAAGATGGACAAAGAGCTGAAAGTGATCGCCCTCAATTCATTGCTAGAGTCCAATCAAAACAGTGTTGAGGATGAAGTGATCGATGCCCATCTCTTTAAGCCGCTCAATCAAGAACGTGTCTTTGAAATGATTGTGAACATGTATGATATCAAAGTACCTGTATATGAAGAAGAACAGAAAGATGAAACGAAACAGGCACAAACCTACAGAAAAGATTTGATTGAAACAAAAGGTGTCACACAACACTCTTTTAAAGATTTTTCCGGGAAAAATATTCTGATAGTAGAAGACAATCTCATTAACCAAAAAGTACTGCTTAACTTGTTGCATCTTTCTGAAATGAATATCAGTGTTGCAAATAATGGACAAGAGGCTGTTGATATGGTGAAACAGAGCGAGATTCCATTTGACCTGGTACTTATGGATATCAATATGCCGATCATGGATGGCTTTGCAGCCACACAAACGATACGTCTTGACAGTCAGTATGATGCTATGCCTATCGTTGCATTTACGGCATTGGTCTTGGACAGCGAAATAGAAAAGATGTTCAACTGTGGTATCAATGCATTTTTATCAAAACCGCTCAATATAGGTAAACTCTATACAGCATTTTCTCTATACTTTGAGGATATGGTATCTGAGAAGAAAGAAGTTGAACCCCAAGAGAAAATCAGCTATCAAGGGATCAATATTAATGAGGGTATCACGCATGCCAATAACAGTGAAGCACTCTATCGTGAAATATTAAAAGAGTTTATTACCGCCTATGGTACAAGTGATGAGATCTTTGCTAAACTGATAAAAGAACACCGATATGAACAGGTAAAGATGTTATGTGTAGATATGAGAGGATTAACAGGCGCTATTGGTGCAGAGGATATGCATGCTTTGATCAATGATATACTGCATCAGATCCTCTACAAGAAATATGAATTACTTCCTAATTATGATGAGAAGTATAAATCCGGGATACAAACATTAAATCGTTCCATCGAGAAGTATATTGCAGCAGCATGATCGCTGCTTTTCCATTAACGGACCTCTGCAATAAAAGCATTTTTTTGGATCTGTTTTTTGATATTTCCTAAAAGTGCGACCGCATCAGATCTTTTTCTGTAGGGTCCTATAAGGAGTTTCGAGATCTGTTTGCCATTGATAGGAAATTCAATGAGTTTATAGTGATACCCGGCTCTTGTAATTTGATCAAGCAAAGCATCCTGTGGTTTTCCACTAAAGGAACCTACCTGTACATAAAAGTTCCCTAAGCCATGTTTTTTCGTTACTTTAGGCAAAGTAGTGATAGGGGAGACTTTGGCTTTTACCGCTTTTTTTGTTTTCCATGGTTTTGCCTCATCCATAGCAATTCTTTCTTTTTCTTCAGGTAAATATCTACGACAGATACGCAGTCTTTTTTTATAATAGGGAGAAGTGTTCAGGTTAGAATAGACGATCTCATATTCGGTGGCACTTGCATGGGTAAACCAACCGTTTCCCAGATACATACCTACATGGGTGATCTTACCTTTGGGGTTTTTGTCCGTGTCAAAGAAGATGAGATCACCATAGACCAACTCATCCATCTTGATCACCTTTCCTTTTTTAGCCTGTTCTCTGGCAACACGAGGTATCTCTATACCCATACTTCCGTACAGATAGTAGGTAAACCCGGAGCAGTCAAACTGATTGGGTCCTTCCTCCGCCCACACATAAGGCCTTCCCTGGAGTTGTTTCACCATTTTGGCAAGACTCTTTTTACTGGGTTCGTACTTTATCATAGGTTTGTTAATCGCATAATTGGGGTTTTTAGGATGAGGATCAGGTTTACAAGCATTAAGCAGCAATAAGAGTGTAAATGTGAGGGAGAGAGGGGTGATTTTTTTCATAGTTTTATTATAGATGAATGTATTTAAATCCACTTGAATGAATTCTTTAGCTTGGCACAGCTTTTTTAGGCAGCTTCATGCCTGGCTGCCATGGTGTCGTATAGCGTGAACTTGTAATTTCCATCTTTTTCAAAGGGAGATCACAATTCATATATTTTGCACGTTCATCTTCACTCAAATACCGTTTACACACTTTCATACGTTTGACGTAGATGGGTTCTTTTTCAAAGTGACTGACTGTGACCTTTCTCTCTTTGCTGCTGGCATGTGCGAACCATCCATCACCAAGATAGATACCTACATGATTGATCGTTTTACTTCTTTTGTTTGGAGGACCAAAGAAGATGAGATCGCCGTAATGTAAGTTTTGAAACTTCACATGTTTACCCATTTTTGCCTGTTCCCTTGCTACACGAGGGATATCTATCCCCATTGAGCCATAGATATTATAGGTGAGCCCGGAACAATCAAAGGCATAAGGCCCTTCTTCTGCCCAGACGTAAGGTTTACCAAGATAAGCGTAGAGCAGCTCTTGAATGTTATTCCTGTTGGGACTACAGGTTTTTTCAGGTTTGATGATTTCATAATTTGGGTAGATGTAGGGTTTTTTCTGTGCACACCCGCTGAAAAGAAATAGAGTTGAAATGAAGAGTAAAATATATTTCCATCTAACTTTCATAGGCGCACCTTTCTATAGTATTAACATCGCATCCCCATAGGAGAAAAATCTATACTTTTTCTCTATGGCCTCTTTATACAAGTCTAACGTTTTTTTTCTTCCGATAAAAGAAGAGACAAGCATGATCAGTGTGCTTTTGGGTAAATGAAAATTGGTGAGTAGATATGTGACTCTTTGGGGTGGATTGGAAGGATTTAAGAAGAGGTCACACTCTCCGTGTGTTTTTTTGGTTCGAGCATAATACTCTATCGTTCTAGTTACTGTTGTTCCTATGGCTAATACGGGGGTGTCACTGTCTAACACTTTAGCAGATGCGTCAGGGATCTCAAAATATTCAGAGTGCATAGGATGGTCCAGTATCTCTTCAGCTTCGACAGGTTTAAAGGTTCCCGCTCCCACATGGAGTGTGATTTTATGTGTCTTGTGTCTCTTTTCTAAGGCTGCGAAAAGTTCAGGGGTAAAATGAAGCGAGGCTGTAGGGGCAGCAACAGCACCTGCATTTTTGGCAAAGAGTGTTTGATAGTCTGTCTCATCTTCTTGATTATCTTCTCTTTGCATATACGGCGGCAAAGGGATGTGTCCTATCTTGTCTAAAATCAAGACGAGTTCTTCAAAGCGAATCTCTTTGCCATGATGTGAAAAGGTCACGATACGTGAACCGTCATCATTAAATCCGGTCACGGTAGCCACAAGTGCATCATCAAATAGTAGTTCCGTGCCTATCTTGACCTTACCTCTTATGAGTACAAGATAATGGTGTGCATCAAGGGGTTTGTTAAAGAGAAGCTCTACTTTGCCTCCACCCTGATTGTTGACAGACTTTTTATGACCAAAGATTCGTGCTTTGATGACACGTGTATCATTGAGAAAGACATCACACGCTTGAGGTAGAAACTCTAGTAAATGTTTAAAAGTGGTATGGGTTACTGTATCTGTCTTTCTGTCATAGACCAGAAGTTTTGCATGGTCCCTGGGCTGAACTGGTGTTGTAGCTATGAACCCTTCGGGGAGTTCATAGTCATAATTTTTTGTTAGCAGTTCTTCATTCATAGAAAGGATTATGTATGACTTTGAACAGTTTCTTCATCTGCTTCGTCTGTCTCTTCTTCATCCTCATCTTCAATGTGCGGATTTACCACACGCACGATGAGTATAGAGACACCATAGAGGAGTACAAGCGGTGCAGCCATAAGAAGTTGAGTCAGTACATCAGGCGGGGTAAGCAGTGCAGCTACGACAAAGATGATCAGTACAGCATATTTAAAAAAGTCTTTGAGTGTTTTGTCTGTGACAAGGCCAAGAAGGGCTAAAAAATAGGCAAATACCGGTAGTTCAAATGCGATACCAAATCCCATCATGATCTTTGTAAAAAAACCGACATAGTCTTCGATATTGATCAACGGTGTATAAAGGAATGAACCAAAGGTAATGAGGAACTGAAACCCAAATGGCGTCACGACATAGTAGGCAAACAGTACACCTACCAAGAACATGATCGAACCGCCTATGACAAAAGGAAGTACCATTTTTTTCTCATTACTGTAGAGACCAGGTGCGACAAAAAGCCAGATCTGATAAAGCATGAACGGCAGTGCACCTAGTAGTCCTGCAAAAAAGGAAACTTTCAGTGCTACAAAAAATGCACCACCCACCTGGTGGGTTGTAACCATACCGTCAGCAGCCTTTTTTGAAAGGTGTGCCACTTGTTCCAAAGCTTCATTCAAAGGTGCTGTTATCCACGCCAATATCGCTTCATGAAATACAAATGCAATGATAAATGCAATAAATACCGAGAGTACAGAGAGTCCGAGTCTTTTTCGTAGTTCAACAAGGTGGGGTCTTAGTTCACTAAACATTATGCGTCACCTTCAGATTTGTCTGTTGTTTCATCGGTCGCTTCTTTTTTCTTTTGTTTTTTTGGCTTTTTAAATGTTACCGTGTCATTTTTTGCCTCAACCTGTGTGGCAACGGTTTTGTCTTCTGATGACTCTTTCTCTGACTCAGACCCATTTTCATGATCATCTTTCGCGATCGCTTTAGGAGACGCTGTTGAGATCTCCTCATCAAACTCATCAAAATCTATGTTTTTAAAATTCTTAAGTTCGCTTGTTGCCTCATCAAGTTGTTTTCTATAACTCAGTGCTTCTTCTTTAAGGTCTGCGATTTTCATCTCTTCTTCAAGAGAACTTTTTGCTTCACCCACAGTCTTTTTTACACCTTTGATAAATTTAGCGATCTCTATCATCGCTTGAGGCAGTTTATCTGGCCCCAAAAAGAGTATCGCAACAATAGAAATGAGAAGTAACTCGGTAAAGCCGATGCCAAACATAATATACCTTGTAATTTAATTGCTGTATTTTATCAAATTATCCTAAAATGTAGAGTGCGAGTTCATCACTCAGGAAGAAATTCTTATTATAGTAATGCGTAGCATCGCAAAGTAGTTTCTTTTTTTCACAAAGGATATTCGCTTTTTTGATCATTGCTTCTGAAAGAAGAGATTTTTCTACACCTATATTGCTACGTAAGCCTAAAAAGATCTTTTCTGTCAGCAGTTCATCCGGTGTAAGTGCTTCTTCTGTGATATTAAGCGGATCTGCAACATAGGATTCGATATCAGTTTGAGGGTAGTAACGTCTGTTTTTTAAAAATCCTACGGCACCGGCTCCTGCACCTATATAGTTCTTAAGTTCCCAATACCCTTTATTGTGTTTGCTTTGATAGGTACCGAAGTTTGAGATCTCATAGGCCTTGAAGCCTCGTTTTTCTATCTCATCAGTGACAAAAAAAGCAAGATCTTCATCTTCTTGCCTCACCTCGGGAGTAGCCGAAAATTTTGTACCGACCTCTATGGTGAGTTCATAGGCAGATATATGGTCAATAGGTAGAGAGAAGGCTTCACTTATGTCATGTAAAAGCAGTTCTTTTGTGTCACCTTGGTAGTTGTATATCAAATCTAACGAAAGATGCGCAAATCCCAATTCTTTGGCAGTGTGTATGGCTTCTTTGGCTTGTTGTGGATTATGTGCCCGGTTCAGTGCTTTGAGTTTTTGTGCATTAAAGCTTTGTACCCCAAAACTGACACGGTTCACACCAAGCTTTTTCATACCCTCAAGCCACGCTTTGCTGGCAGAATTCGGGTTTGCTTCTGTGGTGATCTCCGCATTCTTTTTCAGGTAGGGATGAAGCAGCTCAAAAATGGGAGCATAGAGTTCAGGGTCTACCGTTGACGGTGTACCTCCACCTATAAAAAGTGTTTCTATACTTTGGGGTGTAACATCAAAACGTTGTAGTTCAAAAGCGAGTTGCCGATAGAGGGCTTTCATATATTTAGATTGGGTTTCAAACTTGTCGACATAGGTGTTAAAGCTACAGTAGTGACACTTTGAATCACAGTAGGGGATATGAAGATAAATTAGCAAATAGTTTTCTCACTTTTCAAATGTTTGTAACCGCAGTTTAGATAAAATCATATCAGAAAATTAGGAATGTATCGATAAACTTTAGCAGATTTAGAGTAAAAATACAGTTTGGTGCTGATTATCAAAAGAGATAAGTCTCTTTAGCTTTCTTTGAATGAAGAAAGTACAGTACTAACGTGATAAAGAATATTAGCTTTGTTGCGTCCTATTTAATTAGACAATGAAATGAGTAAAAGTATGCAAAAGAAAAAGAGCTATAGGCCCAATGTTGCAGCTGTAATACTCTCTTCAAAATATCCGGACAAGTGTGAGTTTTTTGTAGCACATCGAAGTGATATCAAGAATGCATGGCAATTTCCTCAAGGAGGTATCGATGAAGGTGAAACACCTCGAGATGCATTAAAAAGGGAATTGTTGGAAGAGATAGGCTGTGATCATGTAGAAGTACTGGGAGAGTTCCCGGAATGGATCACGTATGATTTTCCCAAAACATCACGAGGGAAAACATACCCTTTTGACGGGCAGACACAAAAATATTTTTTGGTACGCCTTAAAGAGAGTGCAACCATCAATCTGCAGGCATATGATATTCCTGAGTTTGAAGAGTATGAGTTTGTAGAGTATGAACAGTTATTTAAAAAGGTGACCTACTTTAAACGTAAAGTCTATCGTAGAGTGATCGATTATTTTATAGAAGAGGGTTTGATATAGATGTTAGTTGTACATAAATATGGTGGTACAAGCGTTGGAGATTTGGATCGTATTGAAAATGTGGCCAACCGTGTAGCAAAAGCAAAAGAAGCTGGTAATGACATTGTAGTCGTTGTCTCAGCAATGAGCGGAGAAACCAATAAACTCATAGGCTATGCAGAGCATTTTACGAAGAATCCTGCAAAAAAAGAGATGGATATGCTGCTTAGTTCTGGAGAACGCGTGACGGCTGCACTTCTTTCTATCGCTTTGCAGTCAAAAGGCTATGATGCAGTAGCCATGACCGGACGTCAAGCGGGTATCGTAACAGATAATACACATACTTATGCACGTATCGAGTCCATAGACCCAACTGCTATGCACGATGCGATAGGTGAGGGTAAGATCGTTATCGTCGCAGGTTTTCAGGGGATCAACAAAGACGGGTCAGTCACGACACTGGGACGTGGTGGTTCGGACCTTTCTGCTGTTGCTTTAGCAGGGGCATTGAAAGCAGACCAGTGTGAGATCTATTCAGATGTGGATGGTATCTACACGACAGATCCACGCATCGAACCCAATGCAAAGAAGCTTGACACGATCTCTTATGATGAGATGTTGGAGCTTTCGTCACTGGGTGCGAAGGTCTTACAGAACCGTTCAGTAGAATTGGCAAAAAAACTTAATGTAAAACTATACGCTAAAAGTAGTTTTAGCGACAATGAAGGTACGCTTATCACAAAGGAGAGCAATAGTATGGAAGAAGTATTAGTAAGTGGTGTTGTCCTTGACAGAAACCAAGCAAGAGTGACACTTAGAGGTGTTGCAGACAGACCGGGGATCGCAGCAGAGATATTTACAATGCTGGCAGAGGCGAACATTAATGTAGATATGATCATTCAGAATATGGGTACTGACGGTTCAACAAATCTTGGATTTACCGTACCGCAGAGTGAACATGAAAATGCCAAAAAACTGATGGAAAGTTTTGATCATGATATCCAGGGTATGGATTTTGATGAGCATGTATGTAAAGTTTCTGTTGTAGGAGTAGGTATGAAATCTCACTCAGGTGTGGCGGCTACAGCATTTACAGTACTTGCCCAAAGTAATATCAACATACAGATGATATCTACATCAGAGATAAAGGTCTCTATGGTGATAGATGAGAAGTATGGTGAGCTTGCCATACGTGCACTTCACGAAGCGTATGAGTTAGATAAGTAGCGCAATGCAGCAGCTTTTAAAGTGGACACTGGAGACCATTCGTGAAGAAGAGTCCTCTTTTTCATGGATGGAAGAGTACCGTTATGAGTGGGCACCTTTAGCTAAAAGTGCTGTCTCTCAAAGTATTGAAGGGAAAACAGCTCTGATACTCACGGATGAATCCCATGAGTGGTTTTCTCAATATATTTTAAACCATATCAATGATCTGAAAAAAAACAGACCACTGCTTCCTTTTTATGCTTTGTCAGACTGTTTCCCGCATCTTCACTCTATGAAATCCACACAAGATCTGCAACTTCTTGAAGATATGCTGGATATCTCTTATCCCAACGGTTATTATATTTGGTATATCGGTAAGGGAGATCACCCTTACACAAAACTCGCCTATAGAAATGAAAACAGCTTTTTATGGGTGATGGATGAAGAGGTCCAGGACAGTTTTGCCTTCCGCAGTTCGGATGCCTTACTGGATATTAAACTTTTACAGCTCTTCAAGCTGTTTGACAACACGCTCTCAGCAGCACTTTTCGGGGACTTAGACTTAGAGTCATGAGATTAGTTAGCCAAGTGATCATCAGCAGCGATATCGATGACACAGTGATCCAGCTTGAAGGGTTACAACAAAGTGAACGTCTTGTAAAGATCATCAAAGAAGATACTTTTTTAGTGGAAGATGCAAAACTGGCGATAGAAAAAGCTCACATGGCCAGTGAAGAGACCACCGTCATCATCATTGCAGCGAAAACATTCTCTCCTGTGGTACAAAATAAACTTTTAAAAGTGATAGAAGAACCACCGCCCAAAAAAGAGTTTATTCTGATCACACCCAGTAAAGCAACGATCCTAGATACGATTCGTTCACGTTTGCCTATCATGGTACTGTCACAGGATAAAGAAGAAGAAAAACTGGCGTTGGACTTAGGTCAACTCTCTTTGGCTACAGTCTATGATTTTGTTCAAACCCATAAACGTACGGATGCCAAAGCGATGAAAGTGCTTGTTGAGCAGATCAGCAAAGAAGCTATATACTCACAAGGTTATAATTTAGATGAGAAGACCCTCACACTCTTTTCCAATGCTTTTATTGCTTTGGATGTAGGGTCACCACCACCGTTTGTACTCAATACCCTTCTTTTGAAACTTCTGGCTAGAAAAAAACGGTAAAATATACGTATAGACTATAGGGGACGCTATGAAAATCTATCAACTTGGACATATCACAGATAAAAAAGCGGCCCTTAAAGCACTGGATGTAGAGAGTGGCGGTGTGGGTATCATGGCAAAGAAGATGGAACTTCTCTACTTCTTCATCAAAGATCTTAAAACACCCGCAGCAAACATACTTAAACAAGATGCTCTCAGTATAGGTGCTGAACTTGCTGTACCCAGTGGCGTGATACTTTGTGAAAGACCTACCTATGACTGTATTCTTATGGGAACGAGAAAACACATGGAACTCCTCTCTAAAAAAGAGTTGGCACAGCCTTTTGGACTCAAAACAGTCGCTACTGAACTGAAGAAATTTCTCTCTATCAAAAACTATCCTACTCAGATCATGGGTGTGATCAATGCGAACGATGACAGTTTTTTTTCCGGAAGCAGATTTAAGGATGAGGATGCCATCACCCAGATCAACACCATGATAGAGAGTGGTGCAAGTATCATAGATATTGGTGCGGTGTCATCCCGTCCGGGTGCAGATGAGGTAAGTGTAGAAGAGGAGTTGGCACGTATCAAACCTATTTGTGACATCATACAGTCTGAAAAACTGTATGAAAAAGCTGTTTTTTCTGTAGATACTTATACCCCGGATGTTGCAGAGTATGCACTTAAGAGCGGATTTACCCTCATCAATGACATTACAGGGGCAAGTCATGAAGCAATCATAAAACTTGCAGTGAAGTATGAAGCCAAGCTCTGTATTATGCATATGAAGGGTACACCCAAAACCATGCAAAAAGACCCAACCTACGAGGATGTGATGGTGGAGGTCAGCGACTTTTTTGAAGCGCGCATCGCCAAATGTGAAGCTTTGGGATTGCGTAGAGAAAATATTATTTTAGATGTAGGGATAGGTTTTGGTAAAACCTTGGAACATAATCTGACCCTGATCAGGAACATGGCACATTTTAAAGTCTTTGGCTGTGAACTGCTGGTGGGTGCAAGCAGAAAATCGATGATACATAAGATCATTCCTGCTACAACAGAAGAACGTTTACCTGGAACATTGGCCATCCATCTTAAAGCTGTTGAGAACGGGGCTTCGATCGTACGTTGTCATGATGTCGCTGAGCATCAACAGGCTTTAACAGTTTTGAGAGCGGTGCTGTAAGATTGTGGTACGTATACTAAAGTGGATTTTTGTCATGGTGCTGGCCACAGTGATAACCCTCATTGTGATAGATATCTCTATCTCAAAACAGGCAGAATCGGCTCTTTATAATAGTATCAACAAAGTCCCAGTAAAAAAAGCTGCTTTGGTATTAGGTACAGCCAAATATATGATAGGTGGAGGGAAAAACTACTTTTATACCTATCGTATTCGTGCCGCAGCCAATCTCTTTAAGGCAGGAAAAGTAAAGGCCATAGTGGTTTCCGGGGATCACAGTACAAAGTATTATAATGAGACAAGCAAGATGCAAAACGATTTGATAAAAGCAGGGGTTCCAAGCCAGTATATCACCCTGGATCCTTTAGGTATCAGAACACTGGATTCTGTGGTGAGAGCTGAAGCGATTTTTGACCTAAAAGACTATATAATCGTTTCTCAGAAATTTCATCTTGAAAGAGCGTTGTTTCTAGCCAAAGCCAAAGGACAAAAAGTTATAGGGTTTACGGCAAAAGATATCCCTGGTACGGCTGCAGCCTATAGAATGAAAGCCAGAGAGTATTTAGCCAGGGCGAAAGCTTTTTTGGATGTGTATATTTTGCATACGACCCCGAAGTTTCATGGAAAAAAAAAGAAAGTTAACTATAAAAAATGACAAACGAACAATATCAAGAAAAGATCCAACTTCTTAAAAAGTGGGCACATGCCTACTATGTTGAAGATAACCCTGTTGCTACGGATGATGAGTATGACAGGCTTTACCATGAAGTGTTAGACTATGAAATAGAGAACCCCTCAAATGTTGCAGAGGATTCTCCTACGAAGCGTGTCGGGGGCGTGGTACGTGGTGAGTTTTCCAAAGCGAAGCATATCAAACGTATGTGGAGTATGGAAGATGTATTTAACACGGATGAAGTGCAGGAGTGGCTGGACAGAACGGTTAAAAATGTAGGTGAATGCGTTTACTTCTGTGAGCCTAAGTTTGATGGTGCAAGCATGAACTTACTGTATGAAAATGGTAAGTTGGTCCGTGCGATCACACGTGGTGATGGTGTGATCGGTGAAGAAGTGACAGATAATGTACGGACCATCCGTTCTGTACCTTTAACCATTGACTATAAGGGTCAGATAGAGATACGCGGTGAAGTGGTCATTCGTAAAGATGATTTTGAGATCATCAACAAAGAGAGACTTGAAAAAGGTGAACAGGTTTTTGCAAACCCACGAAATGCTGCAGCAGGAAGCCTCAGACAGCTGGACTCTTCTGTTACCGCAAAACGAAGATTGGTATTTTACCCTTGGGGTTTGGGTGAAAACAGTTTAACACAGACAAAACTCTCCCAAAAGATGGACTTTGTGTATACTCTGGGTTTTTTAGAGCCTCCGCATGTACAAGAGTGTCATAACATCGAAGAGATAGAAGCATTTTACCAAGATCTTATTGCTCTGCGTCATGAGATACCTATGATGATGGACGGTATGGTCATCAAGGTAGACGAGGTAAGCAAACAGGAAGATCTGGGCTATACGGTCAAGGTACCCAAATGGATGTGTGCTTACAAGTTTCCTGCTGTAGAGAAAGTGACCAAGGTCAATGACATTACGCTTCAGGTAGGAAGAACGGGTGTGATCACCCCTGTAGCGGAGGTGGAACCTGTAGAAGTAGATGGTGCCATCATCAGCCGTGCCACCCTGCATAATTTCGATGAGATAGAACGTAAGGGGTTAATGATCGGGGATAGCATCATACTGATACGCTCTGGGGATGTGATCCCTAAGATCACTAAGGTGTTGGATGATAGACGAGACGGATCAGAGAGAGCGATCGCACGACCGACAGCCTGCCCGACCTGTCAAAGTGAATTACTCGATGAAGGGACACTGATAAAGTGCCAAAACCTCGATTGTCCGGACAGAGTCGTGAACTCCATCATTCACTTTGCTAAAAAAGGATGTATGAATATAGACGGACTTGGATCCAAGATCGTTGAGATACTGGTCAAAGAGCATAAAATAGAAGATATCTTAGGACTCTACCATTTGAAGTTTGAAGATTTGGAAGGCATGGAAGGTTTTAAAGAGAAGCGTATACAAAATCTTCTTGATGCCATTGCTCATACAAAAGGAGCACCTCTTTATAGGCTACTTTCTGCCATGGGTATAGAACATATCGGGGAAGTGGCCAGTAAGTCATTGGCTTTAGAATTTGGCTTAGGTGTTGTAGATGCTACATTTGAAGAAGTTGTAGCTTTGGATGGTATAGGTGAGGAGATGGCAAATTCTCTACTGGAATTTATGCGTGTGAACCATGATTTTGTTTTAAAACTTTTTGATGTGATCCAACCTCAAGTAGAAGAGAAAGTCGAAGCAGAAGAAAATCCTTTTAAAAACAAAACAGTGGTACTGACCGGGTCTATGTCTGTAAGTCGTGGAGTCGTCAAAGAGATGCTTGAAAAACTGGGTGCAAAAGTCAGTGGTTCTGTGAGTAAAAAGACAGACTATGTTGTCTATGGTGACGATGCAGGATCCAAGTTGACCAAGGCTGAGAGTCTGGGTGTGAAGACACTGAGAGAAGAGGAAATGAGGAAAATGTTATGAGACTGGATAAATACCTGGTAGAAGAGGGTTACTTTGAAAGTCGTAACCGTGCAAATGATGCGATAAAGGCCGGGCAGGTTCTTGTAGATGGAAAGAAGGCCAAGGCTTCGGCTAAAATAGATGAAAACAGTATAGTCGAAGTAGAAGATACGAAGTTTTATGTGAGCCGTGCAGCCCGTAAGTTAGAGAACTTTTTGGCTGAGCATCCTATAGACTTCAAAGGAAAAAAAGCGTTAGACATAGGTTCCAGTACGGGTGGATTTGCTCAGATCGTGCTTGAAAACGGTGTGGCAAGCCTCTCCTGTGTGGATGTAGGCAAAGACCAACTGCATGTATCACTGCGTAATAATGAAAAACTGTCACTTTATGAAGAGACAGACATACGTGAATTCCAAAGTGATGATGCTTTTGAATTGATCACCTGTGATGTTTCATTTATCTCTATAGTGCAGATCATAGAGGATATAGACAGACTGAGCCAAAACGGTACAGATATCGTTATACTCTACAAACCGCAGTTTGAAGTGGGTAAAGATGTGAAGCGTGATAGCAGAGGTGTCGTACAGGATCTTGATGCAATAGCCAGACGAAAAGAAGAGTTTGAAGCAAAAGCTGTAAAACTGGGATGGGAACTTGACTACCAGGCACTCTCACAGGTCCAGGGTAAAGAGGGTAACCAAGAGTATCTTTATCATTTTGTAAAGAGGGAGAAGTAGCCTTGTCATTTCGTAATCAGATCAAGCGGATCGCCATAGGTTCATTTGACGGTATACATCTTGGACATCAGGCGCTTATAGATAAAGTGGATGCATTGGTGATCATAGAAAGAAATAGCGGCTATTTGACACCTGGGTATAAACGTTCTCTCTTTACCTCTAAAGTCTGCTGCTTTTACCATTTTGATAAAATAAAATCGCTGACACCTGAAGCGTTTGTACATAAACTTGAAGTTGATTTTCCTGCACTTGAAACGATCGTTGTGGGGTATGATTTCCATTTTGGTAAAAATAAAGCAGGGAATGCGATGATGATGAAAACCCTATCTAATAAACACATAGACATCGTTGATCAGGTAACGCTTGGGGAGACACCCGTCCACTCTCGTATCATTAAAACGTATTTGCGTGAGGGGAAAATCGAACCGGTAAATAGATTACTGGGTAGAACGTATTACATTCAAGGTACGGTGGTACAAGGACAGGGATTGGGTAAAAAAGAGTTGGTTCCAACGATCAATTTAAATGTAAAAGAGTATCAACTCCCATTGGAAGGTGTGTATACGACACGTACACGCATTGATGGTCAATGGTTAGGCTCTGTGAGCTTTTTAGGACACCGCGGCACAACAGATGACTCTTATGCGGTAGAGACACATATTTTAGATCAAGAGATCGGTGAAGTCAGTGGAGAAATCATGTTGGAATTTGTAGACTTCATTCGTATCAACCAAAAGTTTGATAGTTTAGATACCCTAAGAGAACAAATTCACGCTGATATAGCTATAGCAAAAAAGAGATTATCATAAAGAGGATATTCCTCGTTTAAACTATGTTACGTAGAATATTGTATGTCTGCCTCACCTATCTCTTTGTATTTTTTTAGACAATATAAATCAGGATTAGACTGAGAATACTCTATACGATTTTTACCACCATTTTTTGCTCTGTACATGGCTGTATCTGCAGATTTGATCAAGGCTTCTGATGTTACACCGTCATCGGGATAGATCGAAGCACCGATACTCATACCTATAGTGATCGCATTACCATCGATAACACAAGGTGTATGGGTAAGTTCATTGATCCTACGTAAAATGTCGTTAAGATACTCAAAACTGTTCAACTCTTCAACAAGGATCACAAATTCATCACCACCAAAACGACATACGGTATCCTCTTTTCTTAAGATCCCTTGAAGAGCACTTCCTACTCTTTTGAGTATCTCATCACCTGTGGTGTGGCCATAGGTATCATTGATCGGTTTAAAATTGTCCAAGTCACAAAATATGAGACTGATACATTTATTGAACCTGTCTGCATGGTTGATCGCGTGTTCCAATCTATCGTCGAATAAAAGTCGATTGGAAAGACCGGTAAGGGGATCATGTGTGGCTAAGTAAGCCTGGTCATGCGCATCTTTTCGTTGGTGAGTTACATCTGAAAAGATACCGATAAAATTTTCGATTCCACCTTGAGCATTTTTGATCGTATTGATACTGAGCCATTCAATATAAATTTCACCATTTTTTTTACGATTGGTGATCTCTCCTTGCCAATATCCATTCTTGGATAATTGATGCCATATTTTTTGGTAAAAGTGTTTATCATGTTTTCCGGATTTTAGGATTTTAGGATCTTTACCTATCACATTCTCCAGTGAATAGCCTGTAATATCAAGAAATGCATCATTGACATGAAGAATACGGTTACGTCTATCTGTGATCAAAACACCATCCATGGTATGCTCATAGACCGCTGAAGACATTTCAAGTGATTGTAGGTTGTTTCTGTTATTGATAGCAGCACCGATGATGGATGCAGCTGTACTGAGCATTTCGACATTGGTAGATTCGAGTGTTTGTTTGTGTTCATCTCCGATACCAAGAAATCCCCACCATTTATCCTGTACAAAGATAGGCAATATCAGTAAAGAATTGATTTTAAAGAGGTCTAAGAGTTTCTTTTTTGACTTATCATAATCCTCTCTACTTCCATTGATAGGCAAGTTTTTCTCTAGTTGGTTTTTCCATCGCATAAAATAGTGTTTACGGTAGTGGATACGTTTTTTAGTTTTTGCTTCTGGATTATCATTGATATATAAAAGTTTTTGCGCTGAGAGATTATCATTCTCTTGCTCATTTTGGTATATAAATATAGATGACATGTCAGAAGCCTGTTTAAGGTTCTGCATCTCTTGTTTGAGCGCATTCATCCAGTCTGATTGCTGTAAAAAGTTATGGGACATTTCATTGATGGCATGAAGTATATTCTGCTGTCTTTGAATTTCCCTGTTACTATGTCTTTTCTCTATCACATCAGCATAAAGGTTCTGTATCGTCTTTGAAAAACTTTTAGATGCAAATGGTTTTGAAAGAAATTGATTCACTCCAAGCTCAATCGCTTTAAGGAGAATATCACGTCTTTCAAAGTCTGTAAAAATGGCTATCTTTACATTTTCATCTGTTTTTCTTATCTTCTCAACCATTTCCAGACCATTCATACGCGGCATATTGATATCAGAGAGGATGATATCTGGATGCCAGGTTTGATAAAGCTCAAGCCCCTCTACACCATCAGATGCTGTAAGGATGTGGTCTGTATATGTATATAACATATGGTTAAGTATTGAAGTGGTAGTTTTGTCATCATCTACGATAAGTATAGTTAATTTTTCCATATTTTTAATTCTAATCCCTTACTACAATTCTAATCTAAAAAACTTTGACTTTGATGAAAAAACATGAAATAAGCAAATTTAACGCTTCAACTGATTTAGTAGACTCTTTTAATATAATGATAAAAATAAAATCTAAAGAAAAAATGATGCAAGATAAAGTGTTTAATAAGCCTATAGAAAAAAAGTTTGAATTTGATGAAGCAGTCGCTTCAGTTTTCGATGATATGTTAAGCCGTTCGGTACCTTTTTATGATGAGGTTCGGAAGTTGATCATCTCTTTGATACTTTCAGAACAGAAAGAGGGGTTAAAAGTGCTTGATCTTGGTTCTTCTACGGCAAAGTTCTTACTCGATCTTCACGGTAAAATGGATGTTAAAATGCAACTCAAAGGTTTGGATAATTCACAAGCGATGCTAGACAGGGCAGAGCAAAAATGTCAGGCTTTCGGTGCAGACATAGCGTTGGAATTGGCTGACATGTTGACGTATCACTACCAAAAAGAAGATATCATTGTGGCAAACTATACTTTACAGTTCATCCGGCCTATGCAGCGTGTTGAACTTGTAAAGAAGCTTTATGAAGGATTAAATGAGGATGGTATGTTCATTTTTTCTGAGAAAGTGGTCTTTGAAGATAAAAAGCTTGACAAGGAGCTCATAGATATTTATTATGACTATAAAAAAGAGCAGGGATACAGTGAATATGAGATTGCACAAAAGCGTGAAGCGTTGGAAAATGTACTGATTCCTTTTACCATTAAAGAGAATATACAGATGTGTAGAGATGCAGGATTTAAGAGTGTTGAAACTGTATTTCAATGGGCGAACTTTGTAACCTTTGTTGTGAAAAAGTAAATCTTATTCTAATCATAAAGTGAAGTTATTCACCCCTCTTTCACCCCTGTGAATAACTTGATTCCTTTTTTTCATTTTTTTTAGCTATAATCATCCAATTTATTTTTAAGGATATACTATGAGTTGGACACCGAGCAGTTGGAGAAATTTTCCCATAAAGCAACAACCAATATATCAAGACCAAGAACTTCTTAAAAAAGTAGAAGAAGAATTAAGATCTTACCCGCCACTTATTTTTGCTGGTGAAGCAAGAGACTTGAAAGAGAAGCTTGCAAAAGCAGGGCGTGGAGAAGCATTTTTACTCCAAGGTGGAGATTGTGCAGAGAGTTTTTCTGACTTTAATGCAAAAAATATAAAAAACCTTTTTAGACTAATGCTTCAGATGAACATGGTTTTGATGTATGGTACTGGTAAACCAGTAGTAAAAGTAGGTCGTATTGCAGGACAGTTTGCAAAACCGAGATCGTCTGATTTTGAAGAGATCGATGGCGTACGTCTTCCAAGTTATCGTGGTGATATTATTAATAGTATCGAGTTCACTGAAGCGGCAAGAGAACCAAATCCTAAAAATATGCTCAAAGCCTATAATCAGTCTGCGGCCACTGAGAATCTTTTACGTGCATTTTCGAGAGGTGGTTTGGCGGATCTTAATAAAGTACATCAATGGAACCTTGAGTTTATTAAAGACAATCCGCTTGGAAAGCGTTATGATGCACTGAGTACTAAAATTGACCATGCGATGAAGTTTATGGCAGCATGTGGACTTAACAGTGACAGTATGCCACAATTACACCAAACAACACTGTATACCTCGCATGAAGCACTGCTTCTAAACTATGAAGAGGCATTAACCAGAAAAGACACTGAGACTGGTGAATGGTATGACTGTTCAGCGCATATGTTATGGATAGGTGATAGAACAAGAGATCTCAATGAAGCACATATTGAGTACTTTAGAGGGATCAAAAACCCTATTGGCTGTAAAGTCGGTCCAACGATGGAAGAGGATGAACTTATCGAGCTTATCGATGCATTGAACCCGGATAACGAAGAGGGAAGATTGAACCTTATCGTTCGTATGGGTGCTAGTAAGATCAGAGAGTATTTCCCTAAACTTCTTAAGCGTGTAAGAGATGAAGGAAAAAATGTTGTATGGTCTTGTGACCCTATGCATGGAAATGTTGAAAAGAGTTCAACTGGATTTAAAACCAGAGATTTTGATAACATTCTCTCAGAAGTGGAACAGTTTGTTGCTATTCATAAAGAAATGGGTACTGTCGCTGCAGGTATCCATTTAGAGATGACAGGAAACGATGTTACTGAGTGTACGGGTAGTACATCTTGTGCCATTACTGCTGAGGGTCTTGCAAGTCGTTACCATACACAATGTGACCCTAGGCTTAACGCATCTCAAGCCTTAGAGCTTGCATTTATGCTTTCAGATACAGATGAAGAATCTGAATGATCTATACCAGTGTGAAGATATTTTCTCCATCTTCATGCTGATAGTGTAACTCCATTTGATGAATATCTAAAATACTCTTTACAATATACAGCCCTAAACCTAAACCTTTTTTCGAGGCATGGAAAGGTTTAAAATAATTTTCTAATGGCTCTGGTAATGCTTCGCCTTTATTGATGACTTTCAGGGTATTGCCATCGATCACCACGGTAATATGTTTATCGGTACTGTACTTTATACCGTTATCAAGCAGATTCTTTATCACGAGAGTGAAAAGTTCAAAATCAACAGAGACACTATAATCTTTTTCAATTTTTGTTGTGATAAGACGTTTTGGTTTCTCTATCATGAGCATATCTTCACTGGCTTCGAGCAAGTCACTCATCTTGTAAGTTTTGATCGTCAGTTCAAAGTTTTTAGAAGTGATCTGCTCAATCTTTGCAAATTCATCTATAAGAAGATTGAGTCTCTCAAAGATACTATGCATACGGGCTTTATTTTTTTCATCCTCAAGCATTTCACTGACAAGACGCCCTTTGGCTATAGGTGTTTTAAGCTCGTGCATGATGGCACGTAAAAAGAGTTGACGAGAGTGCAGAAGTTCACGTATCATGGTGACGGCATGATCAAACTCATTTGCCACTTCGGCTATCTCATCTTCTTTATCACTTTTACACTCTATATCCAGGTTACCTTTAGAGAAGGTTTTGATCTGGCTTTTTAATGCAGAAAGCGGTTGTAGACTTTTCATAATCCATAGATACAAAAAGATGATGAGGAGAAAAACAGTGGAGAAGATAAGTACACGTTTAATCGGGAACTGTGGTTTGTTCTTGTTTTCAAGTATGAGTTTAAATCGATCATTGTTAATAATAATAATACGCTTTAAACGAAAGGTGTCTACCGCATAACGTTTAAGTTCCCCCTTCTCTTTGAAAAAGCGTTCTATCTGAACGACCATGCCTTTATCGGTAATGAGTGAAACATTTTGTGCCTCAAGATAGGCTTCATCGATCTTTCCGTATTTTAAATAATAGGTATAGAGATAGTGGGAAATGGCTTGTTCTTGCGCAATATTTCTTTCTTCTATCATTGCATGATCATATTTGATAGAAAATATAAAGAGTGCACCCAGTAAAAGCAGTGTAACAGAAAATACAACCCTTATTTTACTACGCAATGAAGTGATGATCATACGAGTTTATATCCTACACCACGCACGGCCTGTATACGTTTATTATCACCCAGTTTGGTACGTATCTTTGAGATGATCACATCCAAACTTTTCCCTTGTGAATCCATACTCATAGTTCTGGAAGTATTAATGATCTGTTCACGTGATTGTGTAATGCCCTGATGTTTTACTAGCAAAGAGAGGACTTCAAATTCCGCAGGTGTTAAAGAGAGTGCTTCTCCTTTAAAATAGATCGTGTCCCCTTTCAGTTCAAAATCACTCTTAGGTGTGACCAGTTTGTTATTCTCTGATTTAGAGTAACGTCTAAGCAGTGAGGTAATACGTGCATACATCTCTTTGGGATCATAGGGTTTAGGCAGGTAGTCATCTGCACCTAGTGCAAAACCTTCCACTTTATCATTGATGTCGGAACGTGCGGATGAGATAATAATAGGAATATCATACTTCTCCACGACCTCTTTACATACTTCCAGGCCATCCATACCCGGAAGGGTAAGATCCAATATGAGAAGATCATATTTTTTCACACCGGCACTCAGTCCAAGATAGGGGTCTTCATAGTTCGTGACTTTGATGTCATATTGTGCAAGATACTCAGTGAGAAGTTCTGCAAACTCTGTATCATCCTCGATCATTAAAATATTTATCATGCTTACCTCATAGTGTGTCTGTATATTCTCATTTTAATGACTAAAGGTTAATTGAAGTCAAATGGAATGCTATAGTATAAATGCTTTTTGCATATACGGTTTGATCTCCTCAAAGCTAAAAGCTTGCTCTGTAAAATACTCAAACGCGATGATGCCTTGATAGAGCAGCATATCAGATCCATCTTTTGTCGGTTTCTTGTATTTTCTTGCAAGTTTTAAAAAGGGTGTCTCTTTTCCATAGATGACATCTACACAGGCCTTTGCCGTAGGTATGACTTTTCCCAGTATTTCAGATGGTGCAGGGAGTGAATCATCTTCCAGACCGGCAGAAGTCATATTGATCACCAAATCATAGGGCTTTGGATCAAAGTCATCGAAGGTATATGTTTCAAATCCATGGTCCTTGAAGTAAGTGAGTCTACCTCCACTACGATTCAGGATAGTTACATCATAGTCTGCTTCTTTGAGGATGATCGAAGTAGATTTTGCTGTACCCCCAGCACCTAAGAAAAGTACGGTTTTGACATTCTCAAATTCTGAAATGGCTTTTAAAAAACCTGGTGCATCTGTATTGTATCCATAGAGTTTTCCCTCTTTTTCAACGATCGTATTCACCGCACCCACTTTTTGGGCAAAAGGATCCAAGACATCACAGGCAGCATACGCATGCTCTTTGTGAGGGACGGTAATGTTGATACCTTTGAGGCCAAGTGAAAAAAAGGTCTCCTTGAGCTTACTTCCTTCTTCAAGCAAATAGCGTGCATAACATCCGTCAAAACGCAATCCCTGAAAAGAGAGGTTGTGCATCAGTGGGGATTTGGAGTGAGAAACAGGATTTCCAAAGATGGCAAAGAGCTGTTTCATAGGAATAATGGACCCATCTTTAAAGTGTCTCCATTTCTTTCAGTGTGGAGAGAAGAGCCCCTAGCTTGTTTTTCACTTCCAGGTACTCTAATTCCGGTTTTGAATCAGCAACCACACCGGCACCAGCCTGCAGTGTAATACTGTCTGGCTTAATCAGTGAAGTACGTATGGCAATGGCTGAATCCATGTTCCCATCAAAAGAGAAGTATCCTACAGACCCAGAGTAGAAACCACGTTTTAAACCTTCATATTGTGCGATGAGCTTCATGGCTTCTATTTTGGGAGCACCTGTCATGGTTCCTGCAGTAAAAGTAGCGGCAAAGAGGTCAAACATATCTTTATCCTCTTGTAACATCGCTTCAACATCCGATACCATATGCATCACATGAGAGTATTTTTCAACGCGCATCATATCGGTGACTTTTACTGTACCTGTCTGTGCCACACGACCCACATCATTTCGCCCCAAGTCTATAAGCATTAGGTGCTCTGCACACTCCTTAGGATCGTTCAACATTTCAAGTTCCAACTCTTTGTCTCGTGCTTTATTTTTACCCCGTTTACGTGTACCTGCGATAGGACGTAGAAGTATCTCACCTTCTGTCAGACGTACCATCACTTCTGGGGAAGAACCGCAGATAGAGAAATCTTCATAGTCCAGTAAGAAAAGATAAGGTGAAGGGTTCTTAGAGCGCAGTACCCTGTAAAAACTCAATGGATCGATCTTCCCTTTTTGTGTATATCTGTTGGCTAAAAGTATTTGGAAAATATCTCCGGAACGTATGTTCTCTTTAGACTCCACAACCAGTTCTTTAAAACGTTCTTCATCTATACTGAAACTGCCTTCACCTTCAAGCTCTACTGCTTTAAGAGGCATTGGGGTACATGAGTTTTTTAAGATAGCTTCAATAGCACTCATGCCCTCTTCCATAGAGTCATCATTTAATATCATTGTGAGTTTCGCACTCTTGTGTGAGTAGGCAATGATGATCTTTGGGCGTACCAGGTCAAGGTCAGGGGTATCAAGTGGATCAAGTAGATCATCCATGCTCTCTTCCAGTACAGGTTCAAACACTTTGACCATATCATAGGCGATAAAACCTATAAATCCATCTACAAAAGAGAAGCCAAGTTCTAAAGCTTTTTCTTTATAGGCCGTTTGGTCAACACCCTTATAGTATGTTTTTAAAAAAGTGAAGGGGTCTTCTTTTAACGTTTTTTTATGACCGCTTTTGTCGGTATAGGTGGTTGTTTTATTTTTATAGCTGAGGCGTTCTTGTGCACCTACCGTTATAAAAGAGAAGTTACCATCACTGGTATTGACAACACTCTCAAAAAGCATGGTGACTTCATTGGGAAAAATTTCTTTTATTTTTCCATAGAGTGCAACAGGGGTGAGTTGATCAAAAAGTATTGTTTTATGCATTGTTATTTACCTCTTTACTATAAAAGCACGTTTATGTACACGGTCTTTTATATCGATGAGAGCACGATTCACGGATGCTCTATTGCTATAAGGACCTATAAGTATTCTTTTGATGCCGTTTCTATCAGGCTTTGTCATGATATATTTGTACCTATTATTTCGAATGACCGACATAAAACGTGTGCTTGGTTTCTTTCTATATGCACCTACTTGAACATAGTACTTTCTACTCTCTACCGTTTTAGGCACAGACTTGGTGGTTAAAGGTTTTCTCACTGGTTTTTTTACATACTGTGCTGCAGGCTTAGGTGTTTTAACTATAGGCGTTTGTACTTTTTTAGGTTTGACAGGTGCTGTAACCTGAACGCTTTCTTCGCGTTTTCTTTCTGCGGCCTTTCTTTTCTCCTGTACTGCTTTCCAGTAGGCTATGTCAGCTGCATCTTTTGCTTCTTTTTCTTTTCTTGTTAACGAAGGCTCTTGCTCTATGACTGCTTTGGTTGTTTTGGCCACAGGTGCTTTAATCTCTTGATCCAGTATATTTGAAAGTACAGGTTCTTTTTGTGTCTCGTCTGCTTTAGGTATCACTGGCAGTTTTGGTTCTTCTTTTTGAATCACTACAGCCGGTTTTTCAATACCATCAGTTTTTTTTGTTTCAACTACCGGTGCTTGGGGTTTACTCTCAATCATATTTGAAAGTGATGGTTCTTCTTTGACTTTTTGTGGCTTAGGTACTTCTTTTAGCTGGAGCTCTGGCGCTATCAACTCTGTGGTATCCTCTTTAAAAGCAAGTCCATTTTCATCGGGTGTTTTAAGTAAAATTTTCGTGAGGATAATAGCCACGATCAATACAACGATCAGTAATGCGATAATGGTTAAAAAGCTTTTGGTTTTACTATTTTTAGGTTCGATATTATCGATAATGAGGTCATCAAGATTGTGATCATGCATAAGGGGAGTGTCTCCAGATATAATTTTGTATTGATTATATCATATTTATATATATTATTTAAATGTTAGAGTCTATTATAGGGAAGTGTGACGATATTGTATGCTTCTGGCAGTGTTATTGAAGGCAGACATTTCCACTTTTTCGTCATTTTTTCTTTGAGTGCATTTGAAAGTTTTTGAAGTTGTGCATCTGCCTCTTCCAATGGTAAGTGGTCTACTCTTATAAAGACCTGCAGGCGTTCAATATCTTTACCCTGATAGATATGATAGTCGGTGATATTAAGTGTTTTAAAGAGGTGCTTGATAAGATGCTGAAACCGTTTGTGTTCATCACCTTTGTATTCGATCACAAGATAGTTGGTATGGTTCTCTTTCAGCAGGGGGGCTGCAATCGTAAATTGCCTATTTTGGTGTTGTTCTAACAGCAGAGGTGTCAGCGGTTCATTAATACGTTCAAATTTAGCATAAAAGGTACGATTGCTGAACTGTATCTGTTCAACGATCGTATTCCTTTTAATGTAATAATGGTCATCAAAAAGATCTAAATCAAAAACTTTTATGGTTGTACCTTAGTAGATAGGTTTGTCATAGATCACAAAATCTTGTGCCAGTACTTTCATCTCTTCTTTGATCGTTGCATGCAGTGCAGCATCATTGATATTGTCAAGTACATCCGCAATCTTATTTGCGATGATTTCAAACTCTTTCTCTTTCATCCCTCTGCTTGTAAGTGCAGGAGAACCAATACGTACACCTGAAGTCACAAATGGACTTCTTGTCTCACCAGGGACAGTGTTTTTGTTTACGGTGATACCTGCTGCACCCAGTGCCGCATCCGCATCTTTACCGGAGAAATCTTTGTTCAGGAATGAAACCAGCACTAAGTGATTGTCTGTACCGTCAGAGACGACATCGTAGCCTCTTTCCATGAGAACATTTGCAAGTACTGCTGCATTTGCTTTGACCTGTTTTGCATAGACTTTCCACGCATCACTGAGGTTGTGTTTGAAACCTACTGCTTTTGCAGCGATTACATGTACAAGCGGCCCGCCTTGAAGTCCAGGGAAGATAGCTGAATTGATCTTTTTAGCTATATCCTCATCATTTGTCATGATCATACCACCACGAGGTCCCGCAAGTGTTTTATGTGTAGTCGTTGTGACAACATCCGCATATGGGAATGGGCTAGGGTGTTCACCTGCACATACCAAACCTGCAATGTGAGCGATATCTGCAAAAAGGATCGCTCCCACTTCATCAGCGATCTCTCTAAACTTTTTAAAGTCTATCTCTCTTGCATAAGCAGAAGCACCACATACGATGATCTTAGGTTGTACGATCTTAGCGATCTCAAGTACTCTATCATAGTTGATACGACCATCAAGCTCTACACCGTAAGTGAAAGATGAGTAGTTTTTACCAGAAAAACTTGGCTTTGAACCATGTGTCAAGTGACCACCGTGGCTTAAGTCCATTCCAAGTATCTTTTCTCCGGCTTTAAGAAGTGCTGCATAGACAGCTCCATTTGCCTGCGAACCAGAATGCGGTTGAACATTCGCATAGTTACAGTTAAAAAGCTCACATGCTCTGTCAATAGCAAGTTGTTCTACGGTATCAGCAAACTCACATCCGCCATAGTATCTTTTATATGGATAACCTTCGGCATATTTGTTTGTAAATACTGAACCCATCGCTTCCATCACAGCAGGGATCGTAAAGTTCTCAGAGGCGATCATCTCTAGGTGATCTGTTTGTCTTTCTCTCTCATTTTCAATCGCTTCAAAAATCTCCGGGTCAAATGTTTCTATAGCATAACTCATAAGGTATCCTTTGTTAGGTTTATTAGTGGATTTATATCCAAATTTTACTTTTGCTTCTCTTGCATTCTTTGTTTACAGGCAGCGACATCTATACAGAACATACCCTTGCCTTTTTTGGCAGGTTTAAGTTCAATTAGATTTTCGTTTCCACACTTTTTACATTTACTCTCTGGTGCACAGATAGGAGCAAGCTCTTCTCTTGGTACTTCCGGTTTCATCGCTGGGAACAGAAGTACATCACGGATACTGTGTTGGTTGGTCAGCATCATCACAAGTCTGTCTATACCGATACCCTCACCGGCTGTCGGTGTCATACCGTAGCTCAGTGCCTTCACATAGTCTGTATCCATATGCATTGCTTCGTCATCACCTGTAGCTTCTTTGGCATCTACTTGCCCCTTAAATCTCTCATACTGGTCGATAGGGTCATTAAGTTCAGAGAAACCATTGGCAATCTCTTTACCCGCCATGAAGAGCTCAAAACGCTCTGCAATGTCCGGATTCTCATCACTTCTTCTTGCAAGTGGCGAGATATCTACAGGGAAATCTGTAATAAAAGTAGGGTTAATAAGTTTCCCTTCGACAAATTCATCAAAGAGTTCAGCCTGCAGATAACCCAATGTAAGGTTAGGATCTACTTTGACATTATGTTCTTGGAGATACGCCAATGCTTTTTCTTTATCTGTGGCAACATCTGCGGGTACACCACCTATGCTTGTCAGTGATTCGATATACGGTATTTTCGCAAACGGTGTTGCAAAGTCTATCTCTACTTCACCATAAGGCAACTTTCTCTCAAGAGCAAGATTATCAAAGAGATAGTCAAACAACTCTTCGGTGATTTCCATCAGTTCAATATAGGTTTTATAAGCCCAGTAAAACTCTATCATTGTAAATTCAGGGTTATGCGTATGGTCCATTCCTTCATTTCTAAAGTTTCTGTTTATCTCAAAAACAGCTTCCATTCCACCAACGATAAGACGCTTGAGGTAAAGTTCAGGTGCGATACGCAGATAACGCTCTACATCCAGAGCATTGTGGTGTGTGATAAATGGCTTTGCATTTGCACCACCAGGAATAGGGTGCATCATAGGCGTTTCAACTTCTAGGAACTCTTTATTTTCAAAAAATCTTCTGACCATTGAAACAATTTTAGATCTCATGACAAAGTTCTTTTTGACATCAGGGTTCATGATCATGTCAAGGTAGCGTTGTCTGTATCTAAGTTCCTGGTCTTGCAATCCATGGAACTTTTCAGGTAGTGGAGAGATCGCTTTGGAAACGATTTTCATATCTTTACAGTGCAGTGTGAGTTCACCTGTTTGTGTGACAAAAGGGTATCCTGTCACTTCGATGATATCTCCGACCTCAAAGAGTTTCTTTGCTATATTGTTGTAAAAACCTTCCGGTAGTTCATCTCTATTGTAATAGATTTGAACTAAACCTTCTGCATCTTCTATTTTTGCAAAAGCAGCTTTCCCCATGATACGGATAAACTTGATCCGACCTGTCAGTGAGTAGCTTTTGTTCTCATCTTTTTTCTCATCACTCTCTTGCTCTTTGATATAAGCACACTCTTCTAAAAACTGTGTTGAAGGGGTTCCTTTTTGTATCTGGTTAGGGTAAGGATTGATACCTTCTTCTCTTAGTCTCTCTGTTTTTTTAATTCGTTCTTGGATATATTGATTTTCAAATATCAAGCTCTCTCCTGTTGTTGATCTAATTATTGCATGCTATAGAGTCAAACCCTATAGACTATTTTTGATGTTGAGGCTGCTTTTCAAGCAATCCCACATGATTGATTGTATGTATGAGCGGGTTCAGTCTGGTTATTGGCACTTCTCACAAAGACCGATGATCTTCATCGTATGGTCTGTCATTTGAAAGTTGAACTTCTTTGCTATCGCTTCTTGTCTCTCTTCAATGGTTTCGTCGTAAAATTCTATAATACTACCACATTTTGTACAGATAAGATGATCATGGTGTTTCTTAAGCCCAAGTTCATATTTTTTGCCTTGTACACCAAAGGAGATAGAACTGGCGATCTCTGATGTTTCAAGTAAGGCAAGTGTACGATATACAGTTGCAATACCGATATTAACATCAGGGTGTTGTTCTTTCAGTAAGGTATAAATATCCTCAGGCGTAAAGTGACCATTATTTTCATAAAGAAACTTCAAAACAAGTTCTCGTTGTTTTGTGAACTTCAGTGCGTTTTCTTTTAGAAGTGTTTGGAACTTTTCTAAAAGTAGAGGATATTCAATCATACTGAACCTTATTTTTCTATAGTACTGTTGGTTTCAACAATCGAAGCATTGGTCTCAACTGAAACATTCGTTTCAGCAGAAGCAACGACTTCTGTTGTATCAGAAACAGTCAGCCCCAGATCAGAGGTATCCAGGTTGATAAGGTATGAACCTACTTCTCTAAGGTAGGGATACAGGACAGAATCATTGATGTACTTTTCTAAATTGTCTTTGACGAGTGTTACGTTTGATAAAGCAGTCACGATCAACGCAAAAATAAGGAAATACTTCCCTCCTCCTGCGATGAAACCAAAAAGACGATTAAGAAAACCTAAACCACTTTCACTGGTAAGTTTGGAAAATATAGTACCAAGGATGGTAGCACTAAACCAAATAACGATCAAAATGGCAAGGAAACCAATCAGTTGAAGCAGGGATGCATTCTCTAAATGCAAAAAGTTCGTATCAATAAATGTTGCAGCTTTATCAGAAAGTCTAGAGGCAAAGTAGACTCCGGCTACAAGACCTAAAAGGCCAAATACCTCTTTGATAAACCCCTGCATAAAACCTTTGATCCCCAGTATCAGTACAATGGCTGAAATCGTGACATCAAAGTAATTGAAGTCCATCATTGAAAAACTTTCCATTGAAAAATCCATATTATCCCCTGTGTTTACTATAATTTTTGCGTATTGTATCTATATCTCTCTAAAAATGTTTTGAGAGAGTTTTTTGTTAAGATCATGCTTTTCCAGAAAGTTCAGCCGGTCTGTTAGCATACTGCATAGCAACGTCACGACTTATCTTCCCGTCTTGGAGGAATTTAAGCAGTGCCTGTGTTTGCGTTTGCATACCGGTATCACCTTGTCCCAGTTGCATTTGTGAATAGATCTGGTGTACTTTATCTTCACGTATGAGGTTTGAAATAGCATGATTGGTTACCAGGATCTCAGAAGCAGCTACACGACCTCCTCCTAATTTAGGAAGAAGTGCCTGTGCGATAACAGCAACCAGTGAAGAGGCGATCATGGCTCTGATCTGTGGTTGTTCATCTCCGGTAAATACATCGATAATACGGTTAATGGTTCCCGGTGCTGATGAAGTATGCAGGGTACCAAAGACAAGGTGACCGGTTTCTGCAGCAGTCAGTCCGGCTTCTATGGTTTCTTTATCTCTCATTTCCCCGATCAGTATGATGTCAGGGTCTTGACGCATGGCAAATTTAAGTGCGACTGCAAAAGACGCAGTATCTTCACCTACACCTCTATGCGAGAAGACACATTTTTTATTCTGGTGAATAAATTCCACAGGATCTTCCACGGTGACGATGTGTTTTTGTTCGTGAAGGTTTATCTCATTGAGCATTGCAGCCAATGTGGTTGATTTACCAGAACCCGTTGGTCCGGTTACCAGAATAAGCCCTTTTTCTCTTTTGATAAGTTTTTTATAGACCTCAGGAGCACCCAAGTCATCCAATGAAGGCACATCAATAGGAATGATCCTGAAGGCCGCGGCAGTGTCTCCCAAGGTACGATAGTAGTTTGCTCTGAATCGTCCTATACCAGGCAGTAAGAGTGCGAAGTCAAGTTCATCATGCTCTTCAAAGTGTTGTTTTTGCTTTTCTGTGATAAGCGAGTAACACATCTCCTCGATATCTTCTCCTGTAAGTGCAGGAAGGTTTACGGGTTTAAGTACCCCATCAAGTCTTATTTGTGGTTCTGTACGACTTACGAGGTGAAGATCCGATGCGCCGTGTGTAACAACACTTTGAAGCAGTTTTTTGATATCAAAAGCAGCCATTATTATCCTTTTTTTAATGTATAGTTTCTAGATATTGAGACTCATTATACCCAACTATCACCTTGTTATCAAGCTCAATAACAGGCCTTTTAATGAGCATGTTTTCTTTTGCCAGCCAACGTTGTTTGTCTTCGTCAGAAAGAGCAAGGTCTTTGAGTTTTAAAGTTCGGTAGGTTGTGCCTCTGGTATTGAAAAGGGTTTTTATATCGGTGTGTCTTAGCCATGAAGCAATCGTTTTTTCATCTACCGGTGTTTCACGGAAATCTATAAACTCATAGGATATCTCATGGGATTTAAGATATTTTATCGCTTTTCTGACACTGTCACAATTTTTGATACCATAGATCTTTAACATGAAATGCACTTATTCAATGATCGCTGGTACGATGAAAAAGTCATCTTTTGCTTGAGGTGCATGTGATAAGATATCTTTTGCAATATCATTGGCTTTTCTGGGACTATCATCTCTTAAAGGTGTACCCCCTTCAAGCGTTGAAAAAGAAGCATCTAATGTTTCCGTATCAAGTTCATTGAGATTATCTACGTAATTGAGAATACCTGAGAGTTGTTCTATTACTTCTTCTTTTTTAGAATCATCGATCTTTAGGTGTGAAAGTTTTTCAAGTTTCTCTAAAACTGTGTTATCTATTTGCATGATATCCCTTGCGTAATGGTCAATTTTTATAATTGCTCTTATTATATATTAATTTAGTTTAAGATATAACTACAGCTCAAATAACGAACCAAGGGGATAAAGTATGCAGAAATTGGATATGAATTCAGAAGAATTTAAAGCAGAAATGGAAAAGACAAAAAACTTTACAGATAAAGTATGTGAAAGTAAAGGTTGGGTTTACAACAGCAATGAAGAGGTGAATGAAGCTATCATCATGGGCCTTTCACGTCACAAATTACTTTATGGAAAAAGATTTTGTCCATGTTTCATGGTTGAGCCTGATGAGTCAAAGCCAGGAAAATTCAAAAGCGTTGATGACAGAATCTGCCCATGTAAACCTGCGATAGAAAAAGAGCTCCCTGAAGATGGAGTGTGCCATTGTCAAATCTTTTGTACACCTGAGTATCGCGCAGCACAAGAATAGTTAAGTAAATAGTATTTTTAAGTTAACAGCAAGTTATAATTTTGATTGACTATAATACTAGATTATTTTCAGTCAGGAGATCATAGTATGCAAGGTATGCAAGAGTTACTTGAAAAAGATGATATTAATTCAGAAGAATTAGAAATTTTATTGGAAGCACGTGATGAAGGGAAAGTAGATTTCCTTTTGGTTGATGTAAGAGAAGATATGGAATATGACATGGGTCATATTAAAGGTGTGGATATGCTGAAACCGACCACTGCTTTTCAACAATGGGCACAAGAGCTTTTTAATGAGACCCAAGATAAAAAAGTCATCTTCACCTGCCGTACAGGCAGTAGAAGCGGGCAGGTACAACATGTATTTAAGCAAAATGGTCATACAGGCGCATTAAACCATTTTGGCGGTATTGTGACCTATCATGGTGAAATAGAAAAATAAAATGTCTAAAATCCTCTATCTTCACGGTTTTGCATCTTGCGGAGAAGGGAATAAATCTTTACTCCTTAAATCCTATTTTGGTGCAGATAATGTTATCGCACCGGATCTCCCACCTTCCCCGATCGATGCTATAGAGTTGATCGAAGAGATTTTAGGATCTACAAACATTGACTGTTTGATAGGTTCATCGTTAGGCGGATATTATGCAACCGTTTTGGCTGAAAAATACTGTATGAAAGCCATACTTCTTAATCCATCGACCCAACCGTGGGAAACCTTGGCTGCCTATACAGGGTGGCAAAAACGTTTTTGTGATGAAGAGGTATTTGAATTCAAGCCGGTGTATCTCGAACAACTTAAAATGTTACAAACAGCTCCAGAGAAAGGGAGATATCTGCTTCTTTTGCAAAGTGGGGATGAAGTGTTAGATTATACTAAAGCACAATCTTTTTATAATACACACAAAGTTATCGTTGAGTATGGTGGTAATCACCGTTTTGAAAACCTAGATGAGTATCTCTCAATGGTAGAAAAATTTATAAATAAATGAGTCTAAATGAATGTAGTTGACCTATTGCTCAAACTGTTGAGTTTTGAATCTTTGACACCTGATGATGCAGGATCGTTAAAATTCATAGAAGAGTATCTTGATGAGTATGAAGCAATCTATGTAAATAAAGAGGGTGTGAAAAACCTCATGTTAAGTAAAAAGTTCTCAGAGGGACCGCATCTTTGTTTTGCCGGACATGTAGATGTCGTTCCTGCGGGGAATGGCTGGGAGACTAACCCTTTTGTTCCTGTGATCAAAGAGGGTAATATTTATGCGCGTGGGGCACAAGATATGAAAAGCGGTGTGGCTGCTTTTGTACAAGCCTGCAAAGAGAGTGAGCATTTTGAAGGAACACTTTCCGTACTGCTGACCTCTGATGAGGAGGGTGAAGGTAAATATGGTACGGCTGTGATGCTTGAGCACCTCAAAGAGATAGGTTTTTTACCAGATTACTGTATTGTCGCAGAACCAACGTGCGAGCGTCTGTTTGGTGATGCGATCAAGATAGGAAGAAGGGGTTCCATTAATGGGTATTTAACGTTAAACGGTAAACAGGGGCATGCTGCGTATCCTGAGAAAGCGATCAACCCGGTTCACCAGATAGCCTCTGTTCTAGATAAAATTGCCGGTGTAGACCTGGACCAGGGTGATGATGATTTCGCTCCAAGTAAAATGGTGATCACGGATATCCGTGCAGGTATGCAAGTCACCAATGTAACACCGGGGGAATTAAAAATGATGTTTAATGTACGTAACTCCACTAAAACTACACAACAAGAGGTTAAACTCCATATAGCCAAATGTTTTGACGGTTTGGATTACAGTTTGGAACTCACGCAAGGCTCATACCCGTTTGTGACCAAAAGAGATTCAAAGATAGTACAGAATCTCACATCAAGCATCAAAAAACTTACGGGGGTGGATACAAAACTTTCTACTGCCGGTGGTACCAGTGATGCAAGATTTATGGGGGCTTTTGGCATAGATGTCGTAGAGTTTGGTGTGATCAATGACACTATTCATGCACCGAATGAAAGAACATCCATCAAAGAAGTTGAAGCACTTTGTGATGTCTTTAAAGATACAGTGAAACATTTTAATGAAGGAAAAATATGAACAAAATAGTTTTAGGACTTTTACTCCTCTCAAGTATGCTCTTTTCAGTAGAGTGGAGCAAGGATTTGGATACAGCATTTGACTTAGCAAAAAAAGAACACAAAAAGATCATGGTCTTGGTTGAAAGTAAAACCTGCAGATGGTGTAAAAAACTGAAACACCGTACGTTGTCAGATGAAGCTGTAGAGAAGAGACTTTCAAAATTTGTGACCGTTAAAGTCATGAGAGAAGATGCTTTTGCAATGTCTGAATTACCAGAAGTAAAAGGTGTCCCTACGATATTTTTTATGAATGAAGATAAAGTCATTTTAGACGAAATACTAGGTTATGTGGATGTGGAGGATTTTATCTTTTATATCAATGAGATAGAAAAAAAGTAGAGATTAGTGTTGAACATTAAAGGGATCATCACGGGTATGGCATGTATCGGGTTACTCTTTTGTCCCGTATGTGGCGAAGAAACAGTAAAAACAGCGACACTCAGTACTTTAAAAAGTCAAAAACATGAAACCAGCCAAAAGATGCAAAAAAAAGACGGAACACTTAGTGTATTTGAGCAACTGAGTTGGGAAACAGATATGAATCATGCTTTTGAACGTGCTAAAAAAGAGCATAAAAATGTGATGGTCATGGTAGAAGACAGACGGTGCAAATGGTGTAAAAATATGAAAATGGGTGCATTGTCTGATCCCAATGTACAGGATAAATTACAATCTTATATCTTGTTAAAAGTGCAAAGATCAGATAAGAAAACCGCTGGTCGTATTGAAGATTTTACCGGGGCTATTCCAAGTTTTTATTTTATGGAGCCAGATCAGGAACTGTTTGAATCTGTGGTGGGCTATTTTGCTACAGAAGATTTTTTAAGGTTTTTAACTGAAATCCAAGAAGATGAATTATGATCTATAGACGTCCTCACTTTACAGAATATATCATGGCAAGACTTGTGACGCTGGCCGTTTTTACAGGGTTTGTCTTTAGTACGCTTTTGTATATTTTTATTCCTGAAGTGACCATTGCTTTTTCTGCTATAACGCTTTTAATATTAGGTTTCACCATATTTATTTATGCTATCAATCGCGGTGCAAGACGTATGCAAAAAGAACTTATGCTTATCAATAAATATTTGGACAATCTTGAAAAGATAGAGAAGGTGGACTATAAAGCACACTTTTTCACCCAAGAGTTTGAAGATCTTAATCAGAATCTTATTAAAGTACTTGACAGTGCCAAGAAACGTGAAGATATCAAGCAGCGTTATACTGCAAAATTGAAGCTTAAAAATCGCCAGCGTGCAGATATGATCTCAGCGATCGCCCATGAGTTTCGCAACCCTATAGCTTCTATTATGGGATACGCACAGACATTGGAAGAAGATAAAGAAATTCCTCAGGCATTGCAAGAAAAATTTTTAAGTAAGATATATAACAATGGTGTCAAAATAGAAGCACTCCTCAGCAGACTAGTTCTGTGGAATCAATTTGAGAGTGGTGAAGCCACACTGCATCCAAGTGAGTTCGATCTCTATACACTGGCACAAGAAGTCACCACATCTTTGGAAGAGAAGTACCCTCAAAGAGAGATCGTATTAGAAGGGAATAGTCATATGGTTGAAGCGGACCGCACACTTTTGGAAATCGTACTCAAAAACTTGATAGAAAATGCACTGAAGTATTCCAAAGATGAAGTCGTGGTCAAGATTGATGATCGTATATCGGTGATAGATAAAGGTGCAGGTATCTCCTCTTCAGACATTAGCAAAGTCACCAAAAAGTTTTATCGTTCAGGTACACACAGCTGGGATAACTCTATGGGATTAGGGCTCTCTATCGTCAAGAGTATCCTAGCGTTACACGGTACAGAATTAGAGATCGAAAGTGAAGAAGAAAAGGGCTCTACCTTCTCTTTTCATCTTTAAAATTTCTCATTGATTATTAATAGTTTAATCCCCAACAGGTATATACGCATACCCTTCATTCTGTTTGTCTATCAACCCTATCGTTGAAGTAGGGATGATCTTTACAAAGTCATAGATATCTTTTTTTTCTAGACCATGTTTATGTAAGCCTACTCCGCATACTAGAAACTCAACATCATAGGTGCTGGCCAGGGTTTCAATACGTTTTCCCAGATCTTGATGTGTAGAAACCAATGCTTTGTCATCCTTGTATTCACTGTTTGCAGGGTCTTTTAGAAAGAACCTGTAGGCACCGCCATGGATGACAACTGTCACATCTAGCTCGCGCAAGGTACTTTCATAATGTACTTTATTTGTGACGGTAGCACTTAATATACGCAGTTCAAAATTCTTCAGATCTTTGGTAGTTAAATCATATACCACTTTGGCAGAATCCTCTTGTGCGTATAGTATGCCTAGACTTAAGAGTAGACTGCAGATAATTTTTTTCATGTGTGTTCCTTTTAGTAAGATTAAGATAGGATACCGTTATAATATAAAAAAAATGTAAACACTAAGGAATAGGATCCAACTTTATGCGTGCAAAATTAAAATCATGTACCCCTTCAAAATACATCAGTAAAATAGCGGCCTATATAACGTTTGGTGTATTGATGATTCTTTTTGTCTCGGTTTTTTTCTTTGTGAAACAAAGTAAAGAAGACAGACTCATCAGTTTGGGTGATCATATAGTCAGTGATTTTAGAGCAGGACTTGACTATGAGATGGTCGATCTGCTTTCATTGTCTTTGGCACTCTCTGAAGATGGCGAACTTAAAAATGCACTTACTGCCGAAGATGAGTCTCAAGGCTATCGCATCCTAAGTAAGATCACAGAACGGTTTAAAAAATATACACATGTAAAAACTTTGCGTATCCAAGTACTTACCCCAGATTTTTTCATTTTCGCACGTAGTTGGGATGAAGGGTATGAAGGGATGCCCATTTGGTGGTTTAGAGATGATCTGGCTTCTTTAAATAAGAACAGCCGTCCAAAAGTAGGGATGGAAACCGGTAGGTTACTTACTTTGAAAGCAACGATACCTATACGCAGTGGAGATAAAGTACTTGGCTACCTCGAAGTGATTAAGTTTATTGATGAGTTTACAGTGAAGTTACGTCAAAAAGGCATAGAACTTTTTGCACTGATGGATGAGGAATATCTGGAAAAAGCTGAACTGATGCGGAATTTTCCCTTGTTGAATGGATATATTGTTTCCAATCAAAATTATAATCAACAATATATGGATAAAATAGAAATGTTAGATTGGGAAAGTTTTTTACTCAATAATTATGGATATGAAGACGGTATTCTTTATTTGCATGAACCTATGTTGAATGGAGAAGGAAAACAGATCGGTATGTACTTATTGTGTATTCCGGAGGATGCACTGAAACAACATGAAAAAACAAGCCAAAGTATGTCGATCTTCACACAGTTTTCAGATGCAGATATTAAGAATGTGGTGGATGCCTGGAAGGCTCCACATGACAGTTTTCGTAATCATTATGACAAGGAGATCATAGGGATATTACCAAAGTTGAACGAAGAAGATAAGAAAGAACTTGAAATAGAAGCAAAACGACTACTGTATGACTATAGCAAAGATGAACTTATTGATATCATTCTGGATAATAAGCATAATGAAAAAAAGACAGGGATTGTCAAATGAAAATACTAATTTTAGAAGATGAAAGAATACTTGCGTTAAGTATGAGAGAATTTTTAGAAGAGAGTGGTTATGAGGTTGAATCTTTTACAGATTCTGATGCAGCATATGATGCTATTTATGATAATGTCTATGATCTATTGCTTCTGGATGTGAAAGTACCTGGTGAAAAAAATGGTTTTGAGATGTTGGAGGAGTTACGTGAAGATGGCAATATAACACCGGCTATCTTCATTACCTCGCTAACGGATATAGATGATCTAAGCCGCGGGTATGAGTGTGGTGCCTGTGATTATATACGGAAACCTTTTGACCTTGCAGAACTGAAATTACGTGTGGAGCAGGTGATGAAAGTACAATGTTTTGCTTCACCTGAAGAAAGTATAGAGTTGCCATCAGGATATAATTATGATCTCAAAAAAATGAAGCTTACTTTTAATGGTGAAACTGTATATCTTGCTAAGACAGAGACAAAGATATTAGAGCTTCTTATCAAGAAAAGAGGTTCTGTGGTGAGTTGTGAAATGTTTTGGGAAGAGGTATGGGGAGAGTGGGTAGATTCTGCCAATATTCGTGTCCAAGTAGGTAATTTGCGTAAAAAACTTGAAAAAGATTTCATAAAAAATGTACGTGGCGTAGGGTACAGCATTGATTTTTAATACCCAAGAGTTTGCCCGTAAATATGCATTGTTCTATACGGGGATATTGGCTGTTTTACTGATAGCGCCATTGGTGGTCTATGTCCAATTGCTTTTACAGATAGATGAAGCCAAAGTGAAACTCTCTCTTGAGTCACAAGCAAAAAAGATCATCACTTCTATGCAGCAGTATCAAAATGAAGATCAAGTCTACCATTTCCCACGCTATAAAGAGTATAAAGCAGCACTCTATACAGATCAGTATGAAGTTGTATTTTCAAATTTAGAGTTTGAACCTTTGTCCTTTACGGAAGGTTTTCATCAAAAAAGAAATCGTTATTATTATGTCTATCCCCTTCCTGATGCCTATTATTTTGGTGCAAACTATTTACTGGTCTCTACGGTGCATACGGCCAATAATATTTACTTTTTTGCCGCGATGATCATGATCGCTATTGTGATCGCTTTATTCATATTTTCATTTTTATTGCTTAGAAATTTTTCAAGACCTTTTGAAAAACTCAATGAACAGCTTGATAACTTTATTAAAGATTCTATGCATGAGATCAATACTCCTTTGAGTATCATTAACTTGAATTCTGATCTTTTTGCTAGTAAATATGGTGAAAATAAATACTTGTTGCGTATGAAGTCTGCTGCAAAAACGCTTGCCACTATTTACAATGATATGGATTATCTTGTGAAAGAGGGTAGGGTAGCGCATAAAAAGAGCGTCTTGGACTTTAGTGAATTTATTCAAAATAGAGTAGATTATTTTCAAGAAATTGCAAACCTTAAGCAGATACAACTTGATACAAATATTCTTCCCGGACTCACACATACATTTTCAAAAACGAAACTGCAGCGTATTGTTGACAATACAATTTCAAATGCGATCAAATACAGCAATGACGACAGCCATGTTGAGATCAATGTATATACGATCGATGCACATATCGTTTTTGAAGTCATAGATTATGGTGTGGGTATAAAGGACACCAGTAAAATATTTTCACGATATTATAGAGAGAATGAAGCCAAGGGTGGCTTTGGTATAGGATTGAATATCGTAAAGAAAATTATAGATGAAGAAGATATTCTTCTGGAAATCAAATCTGCATTGGGGGAAGGTGCAAGATTCCGCTATACCTTTTAGACTATCTCTCCTATTATATATTTATTATATTAAAAATATATTAATATATAAATTAAAATTATAATAAATTTATTAATATAATTAAATATATTACATATACGAATAATATAGACCGATGAAGCCAAATTTTCTTTTTAGATAACCAAAAACACTGTTATACTGGCCATTAATGATGAAAAACATTTTATTTTATTTGATTCATTTTTGGAAAAAATACGATTTTTATTATCATTTTTCCATGATATAAATATATTTTATACTAAATAATAAGTTATTTTTACACTTTATTTATACTTCCTAGATACTATATTTCTTGAAATTATAAAAAGGACAGGAAATGATTCAAGGAAAAACAAGTGTTTCAAAACGATCTATATTGAAATTTGCTTTGGTCGCACCACTATTATTTAGTGGGGTGGAAGTGAATGCAGCAAACTGGCTAATGCTTCAAGGTACACAACCAGATATGGTAGCCCCCAAAGGGGTGAAAGTGCCCTATAGAAGCAAGATGCCAAAAGTATGGGGTTTTATTCAAGCCAACTACAAGGAAGATTTTGGGGATGTATTTGTAGCGCCAGATGGTAAAAATAAAACACCATTTTCATACCTTAATCCAAATCTAGAAGATCAGAAAGGGTTTAATGTATTTAGAGCACGACTGGCACTTAGAGGAATGGCTGATAGTGAGAACCTTGTTAACTATTTCTTTATGACAGAATTTGGGAACAGTGCCGTCAATAATCTTGCCGGGCATGACGTGGCTACCTATTTTACAGATGCTTCTATTACACTCAAGCATATACCTGGAGCCAAGGTTCGTGTGGGGATGTTTAAGACACCCGGAAGTGAAGAAGGACTTCAAGCCGTATTCGTCTCTCCTTATATAGAATTTACCACGATGACGAATCACCATCTTCTTGAACGACAGGTCAGTGATGTTGGTGTTGCACAAACTGGTAAAGCTGCCGGAGGTGCTTCGACAACACATTATACCAGCACAAGTGTAGATAAACCGATTGCGGCATTTAGGGATTCAGGAGTACAGATATTTGACACGTTCAAACTTCAGGATGACTGGGATGTGAGCTATGCATATATGTATGGTAACGGCACAGGTGTTTCACACAGTAGCTCCAATAAGCAGGCAACACACTACGGATATCTGGCAGCTGAGAAATCATTTGGCAAAGGTAAAGGGTATTATACAGAAGCGATGAAATTTTTTGTATGGGCACAGGATGGTAAACGTTCATTAGATTCATATGACGGAAATGTCACATATGAATCGATTGATGCTAACCGTCAACGCTATGGTATTGGGATGACATATTATCATAATGGTATACGTTTTGAAGCAGAGTATATGAAGGCAAAAGGGATGATATTTGCCGGTGCAAAAGAGGTGGATACAGATCCGAATCCTTCGGTTCAGGATTGGCAGTTTCAGTTTGCTACAGGCGATGAAAATGAAGCTGACGGTGGTTATGTGAACTTACAATATGAGATCATACCCAAAAAGTTCGAAGTATTTGGACGTTATGACTACTGTGATCGTTTGACCAATGATATAAAGGGTGAACGTCAGTTTAAAACAACTACTCTGGGAGCATCCTATCGATACAGAGGCCCAACACGGATTGACTTGAACTATATTATGAAAGATGCAGAAGCACCGGGCAACCCTAATGCACAAAAAGTATTAGACAATATGGGTAATCGAATTGCGGTTCAGATTACGGCAGCATTTTAAGAAAGGATAAAGAATGAAACAAAAAAAAACCCTATGGATGCTTATGGCACTTATGATGACAGCTACCTTACCGGCATTAGCTAAAGAGAAGAAAGTTACAAAGATCGTTTATCAATGTGATTTCCCGGATGTAAAGCGTGTGCATCTCATGCTAAATACACTGAACAATGCGGTAAAACATTACCAAAGTACATTAGAAGAGTATGAGATAAATGTCGTAGCCCTTGGTCCCTGTCTGCAATATGTGATGAAGGACTTTAAAGATACGGGATTTGAGAAAAAGCCTTATATTGAGCATGGTGGACCTGCAGGAAATGGTACTTCGGGACGTATTAAGAGTTTACTCATGACAGCAGGTGACAATATGAAAATTATCGCATGCCAGAATACCATGAAGAAGAAAAATGTTAAAGAAGAACAAATGGAAGATTATGCAGAACTAACTCCAGGAGGGATTATTAAAATCATTGATCTTCAGAAAGAGGGAGCTTCATATATTAAAATAATGTAATACTTCTTACTGTAAGCATAAACAGGTCAAAGCTGTTTATGTTTTGACCTTATCTCCAAAACATTATTTAAATCATGATTTATAGAGCATTCTCATAAAGTGGTTGTTATCTTTCTTATGAAAAATATTAGCCTTTATAATAATACTTTTTGATTATAAAAGATAATGAAAATATTTTTATAAAATTTACACTTTCTTTACATTCCTTAGTTATGATACTTCCTGAAAAAACAAATTAAAAGGAGTATGAATGCATACAAAGATCAAATGTTTTGCCTATGCAACATTGTTTTTATCAGCTTCAGCATCACTATGTGCTGTGGATTTGACAAAAGCATATGATATGCCAGATGCAACAAAGATGATAGAGAAGGATCTATTCCCGGCAGCTAAAAAGTACACAATGCCAAAGAGCTGCGATCTCACAGATGCGAATGCAATTGCTAGAGGGAAATTTATGTTCCATAATCTCAATGGAAAAAAAGCAAAAGCAAATCCACCAGCAGGGTTGGCTAAGTTTGTTGAGAAAAAAGGTAAAGACGGTAAAGTAACAAAAAAGCCAAAACAGTATGGTAACTGTGTAGCATGTCATGACATTGAAGGTGCAAAAGGTGCAGGAAACATCGGTCCTAGTCTTACAGGATACAAGGAAATGTTCTTGGATACAAAAGTAAGAGATGCACAATTTGTTTATCAAAAAATTGCAGATCCTAGAGTGGACAATGCAAATACACATATGACGGTTAATCTTACTACAGGACTCTTTAATGAGCAAGAGATTTGTGATTATACTGCGTACGTTGTATCGGAAAAAAAGAAAAAGTAAAGGAAAATAAAGAATGGAAAGAAGAAATTTTATAAAAAGTATCTGTGCAGCATCAGCTGTAGCAGCGACAGTGACACCTTCAGCACTACTTGCGAAAGAAGCACCAAAGGGTGGAAATATATTGAGTTATGATGCTGCTGTAGCAGCTATTACAGGTGGGAAAGCGGTAGCAGACAGCGATAAAGTGAAGTTGACAGTACCTGAAATCGCAGAGAATGGTGCCGTTGTACCTGTAAAGGTTGAAGTAGATAATCCTATGGAAGAAAGTAATTATGTAAAAGCGATCCATGTACTGAGTACTAAAAATGGTAATGCAAGATGTGCAGATGTCATGCTTACACCACTGAATGGAAAAGGATATTTTGCAACAAGAGTAAAATTGGGCGGAACACAAGATGTTGTTGCATTGGTAGAGCTTAGCGATGGTACTTTTATGAAATCAGCGAAAAGTGTTAAAGTAACTATCGGTGGATGTGGTTGATGATATCAAGTGATGTTTACATGGAAAACATCAAGATTTAGTAAGAGAGATGGAAAAAGAAAAGATCTTTTTTCAATAGAAAAAATAATAATTAAAAAAGGATAATAGATGGCAGAAAAAAGAAAATCGATGATTAAAATCAAACCTAAAAAATATAAAACGGGAGATTTGGTAAAAGTTGATTTTATTGTAATTCACCCGATGGATACAGGTTTACAAAAAGATAAAAAAACTGGAGAGATCATACCAGCACATTTTATCGATAACATTACTTTCTCTTTAGATGGTAAACCATTTACAACAATGAAAGTTTGGGAAACTGTTTCAACAAACCCTTATTTCTCTGTAAACCTAAAAGTACCTGGTAAAGGTAAAATAACGGTTGAGTATACAGACAATACAGGTGAGAAAAATACAAAGAGTAAAAAACTTAAGCCAAAAGGATAAGCAATGAAAAGAGTAATATTACCTTTAGCTCTTTTGGCAACCATGGGAACTGTAACGGTAAATGCCGGTGAGCAGTTCGCTATGAGTGATGCTGATAGAGCCATGTATCAAGAGATGCTAGAAAATAATCCCGCTGAAATCTATGTAGAAGAAGGTGGAGAAATTTTTGAAGAAGAATTAGGTGGAGAAGCAGCTTTAGCAAAATTTTTAGGAGTCTCTGAAAAAGAGTTGCCTAAATACATTGCAGGATTCCCAAGATATATAGCAAAACTTGGTAATGTTGTCGGACTCGATCAAGTGATGCAAGCGATGCAAGTAGAGCAAGGTAAAGAGAAAACAAAACTCAAATCAGGGAAAATGTTCTCTATGCTTGCTTATGTAAAATCATTAGCAAATGATGAAGTGATCAATATCGATGTGACTGCAGATGAACACATTAAAGCAGCCTATGCTTTAGGTGAAAAAACCTATATGACTCCAAGAGGGGGAAGAGGTCTTTCATGTAACTCTTGCCATAGTGCAGATATCGTGGGACAAGTACTGAGAACACAGCCACTTCCGGATCTAGGTGACAATAATGTTGCTGGTACATGGCCGGCTTACCGTATGACAAAGTCAAGTCTTAGAACGACACAAAGAAGATTTCAAGGATGTATGAACAATGCATTGCTTAAAGTTATTCCTATAGGATCTAAAGAGATGAATGCACTCGAAGTATACGTGACTAAACTTGCAGCGGATAAGAAAAAGCCAATGGCTATCCCTGGTTTGAAGAGATAAGGGGATAAAATGGAAATAGATAGACGAGACTTCCTACAGATTGCTGCATCACTAGGTTTACTAGGGGCAACTGGAGGAACCAATCTTTTTGCTGGTGAAGCCGGTAAAGAGCGTATCAAAAAATTGACTTTTTCTGATATCGTAGATTTCAAGCCTAAAGGAAAAGCAACGCTACTTCACATTTGTGATCTGCATGCACACCTTAAGCCACTATACTGGAGAGAACCATCTACACTTATTTCTGCAAAGAATTTAGTAGGAACACCAGGATTTATTTGTGGAGAGAGTTTCCAAAAATACTATGGTATTGCTCCAGGAAGTTTAGATGCGTACTTTGATACACACAATGACTTTACCGAACTTGCTAAAAAGTTTGGAAAAATGGGTGGTATCGCACATATGAAGCCTATTATCGATCATGTGAAAAAAGAGAGAGGTTCAGAGAATGTACTTCTTTTAGACAGTGGTGATACATGGCAAGGTACAGCAGTTGCACTCAAAACTGATGGTGAAGCGATCGTAGATGCGCAAAACTATCTGGGTGTAGATGTGATGGTCGGACACTGGGAATTTACCTATGGTAAAGAGCGTGTTCATGAATTGATCGGTATGCTAAAAGGAGATTTCATTTCCCAAAATGTGATCGACAATGATCCATTCTCAGATGAGTTTGAAGAGTTGATCTTCCCACCATACTCTATCCAAGAGGTAGGTGGTGCAAAGATAGGTATTATCGGGCAGTCATTCCCGTTCACATCTACTGCAAACCCTAAAAAGTTTACAGAAGGTTGGAGTTTCGCTCTTCGTCATGAATCACTGCAAGAGTATGTAAATGAACTTCGTAATGAGAAAAAAGTAGATGCAGTGGTTGTATTGAGTCATGATGGATTCTCTGTAGATCAGGAATTGGCTAAAAAAGTGACAGGTGTTGACTTCATTTTAAGTGGTCACACACACGATCCTAGCCCAGAGCCTATTATTGTGAATGATACAATCATTCTCATTTCAGGAAGTCATGGTAAGTATATTTCAAGACTTGATCTAGATATTCAAGATAAAAAAGTCGTTGATTACAGTTATAAACTCATACCTGTAGCTTCAAACCTTATCCCTGCGGATAAAGCGGGAGTTGATTTAGTTGAAAAATGGTATAAGCCTTATAATAAAGAGCTCAATGAAGTACTTGGTACTACCAAAGGACTTCTGTATAAAAGAGATACTTTCTACTCAACGTTTGATTCGCTTATAGGTATGGCGATTCAAGACGAGATGAAATGTGATATCAACTTTAATCCAGGATATAGATGGGGTACAACAGTACTTCCGGGTGATGACATCTTAAAAGACAATGTCTATGAGATGACGGCGATCACATACCCTGAGGTTTATACATTTGACCTCAAAGGTAAAGTGATAGCAAAATTGATGGAAGACATTGCAGATAATGTATTTAACGCAAATCCACTTCTGCAACAAGGTGGTGACATGAGTAGAATCACAGGTGCAAGTTATAGCATCAAAATATCTGCTCCATCGGGTAAGCGTATTTCTGACTTTATGATAGGTGGAAAGCCTATCGATATGGAAAAAACCTATAGGGTCTCATCATGGGGAGGAAACTTGCAGAATGTAGGTGAAAACCTTGATGAAAAAGCGATACGTCCAGTCTATGAGGTGGTCAGTGATTATATTCGTAGACAAAAAGTGATCGACATTCCTATGGAATCTAATGTGAAAGTGTTAGATATGGATTGTGGATGTCCGGTCGAAGGTGCTAAGTGTTCATAAGTTAGAACCGTGCCTCGTCTTTCTATTTGAAATGTTGTAGTCTCCTTTTGAAAGACGGGGCATTGGAAGTTGTGATAAAATCACAACTTTATTATAACACAGTGTTAATAAAGTCATTATGACAAAAAATAATAAAAGGGGTAAAAATGAACAAGGGAAGAATAAAAATCAGTTTAGCAGCATCAGTGCTATTATGTATGGGAACATCTGCTATAGCAGGTGGAGACATCGCTCCAGTTGAGCCGGTAGTATCGGTTAAAAAAGATACACCTAAACGTAAACTCAAAGGTAATATGGTAGTTGAATATAATGTGTTACCGGGAAGCGTAGACAATATCCGTGATATGTTTGGTGAAGGTATCTTTTACGGAAGACTCAGATCGAATACATTCTATTGGGATTGGGATAATGAGGATTACGGAACAGGCGGAAAGCAAAAAGACAATAAAAACTGGGGTGTAGGTGGAAGCCTTATCTATAAATCAGCTGTATTGGACGGGTTCAGCTTTACGATGGGCTATTATGGTTCATTAAATCCTGAAATCTTCAGAATGGATGACGATGAAGTCGGATTTGCAAAAGCGGGTAAAGATACATTCAGTAGACATAAAGTTGACACAACAGGTGCTTATGGTATGCACGTTCTAGGTCAAGCATACCTTGAATACAACAATGGTACTGTTGATGTGAAAGCTGGACGTCAACTCTTTGAATCTGTCTTTACGGCTTCAAATGACACGAAAATGATACCAAATACCTTTGATGGTGTGAGTGTAAGTGCAAAAGTTGCACCAAAAACTACAGCGAGAGTCGCATGGTTTGCTAAACAAAAATTAAGAGACCATGAAAATGCACATGATGTGGTTACATTTAAAAATGTAGATGGTGAGAGCTGGGATAATAATGATGATGCGGGGGTTCACAAAGGACTTTCATATGCTAATTTTACAGATCCAGCTATTAATGAAGACCCGAACCATGATATGTTCCTAGGGGATATCAAGACAAAAGCGATAGACAATCTAGACTTTACGTTAAGTGCTTTAACAGTGCCTGGTGTAGTGACGGATGTTGTTGGTGAAGCACACTATAGATTTAATCTAGACAATGGTTGGGCAGTAAGACCTGGTGTGAGATATTTCCATCAAATGGATGATGGTGGTGGGGAAGTTGCCGGATATACAAATCTGACTGGTAAGGTTGCAACAGGTTATGATGCAGGCGTAGCTACTTCACTTGATAGTAGTCTTTTCTGTGGAAGAGTTGACCTAGAAATGCCAAACAAAAAAGGTTTCTTTAGACTTGGTTACTCAAAAGTGGCAGATGAAGCAGATATCGTTGCACCATGGAGAGGATTCCCTACAGGTGGATTTACAAGAGCAATGGCACAGTATAACTGGTATGCAAATACTGAAACATTCATGGCTAGAGCTGTGTATAAGTTCAACTCAACATGGAAAGCTAGTTTAAGATATGCGATTCAGGATTTTGATGATGCTAAAACAACTATTCAACCTGATAGTAATGTATGGCACTTAGATACTTGGACGAATATCACAAAAAGACTTCAAATGAGAACACGTATCGGTTTGGTTGATGCTGATGTTGGTTCAACAGGAAAAACAGATACTTCTTATAATGAATATCGTTTAGAGTTTAACTACCTCTTCTAGGAGTAAGAGTGAAAAGCATCATAGCATTCTGTTTATGTTTATGGACAGCACAGGCGTACGAATATGATTTGACGCCTGTTAAGGTCTCTGAAAATGTACATTGCTTTTTTGGTGCACTAGAAAATATCACCAAAGAAAACGGTGGTAATATGGTTAATACATGTTTTGTTCAAACAAAACAGGGGTTTGTTGTCATAGACAGCGGCCCTACTTATGCCTATGCCAAACAGGCATATACGCAAATGCAAAAGATCCAAAACCTCCCTGTAAAGTATGTTATCAATACGCATGATCATGACGACCATTGGTTAGGCAATAGTTTTTATAAAAGCAAAGGCGCTTTGTTGATAGGTCCACGGACGTATGAACAAAATGTAGTTGTGGGTATGGAAACGCGAATGCAGCGTACTTTAGGCAGTGAAATTTACGCTAAAACAGAGATCGTGGATCTTGACACTATCGTAGATGACGACCTTACACTCAATGTCGGAGACAAGACCTTTAAAATTAAACAATTGGTAGCAAAAGCACACACCCAAGGTGATCTTATTGTATACTTACCGAATGAAAAAGTACTATTTGCAGGAGATCTTGTGTTTAATGGCAGGGTCACGTCTATACGAGATGGTTCAATCATAGGTTCTATCAAGGCATTGGCAAAAATAGATGCACTGCATCCTAATGTCATCATAGGCGGGCATGGATACAAAACAGATGCCAATGCTACAAAAGCACTCAAAGAATACCTGCTTGAAATGAAAGAAGAGGTACTCGATGCGTTGGATAATGACGTCTCTATGGAACAGGTCACTAAAAAAGTAACTATGCCAAAATATAAAGATATGAAACTCTATGATGTGTTGCACAGCCGCAATGTATTTGAAGCGTATCGAGAACTTGAAATGTATGATGAGGATGAAGAATGAGAATAGCATTGGCTATGTTAATTTATTTAAATGCACTTTTTGCGATGGAAGGAAAGGAAGTCTATGAAAAAAAATGTGCTTCTTGTCATCCGGGCTATATCTCTATGTCTAAACTTAAAGAGAATTTTCAAGACTATAACAATACACTCCTGAAGCTTACTGCACCCACGTTAAACCAGCTCTCTTATAGATTAAAAAAGAGTATAGGAGATCCTAAAGGTGACAATGAGATACATCGTATGGAAGTGGCAGCATTTATCAGTGAGTATGTGCTGCATCCAGACAGACAAAAAAGTCTCTGTTTAGACGAAGTGATGCAGTCTTTTCAAACCATGCCCAGTCTTGAAGGAAAGATCAGCGAAGAGGAACTTGAAGCAGTAAGTACCTACATTTATGATTTTGATGAGAAGGTCTTAGCAGAGAAAGGTGTACACTATGAAGGCTTCGAAAAAGCATTGCAAAAAGCAAAGCAAGAGGATAAGATCATTATGCTTAAAGTGATGACGAAAGATTGTTATTTCTGTAGAAAAATGGAGAGAGAAGTAATGATAGAAAAAGAGATAGTCGAGTTTTTAGAACAGGATTTTATCCCTGTCTCGATCGACATTTCTACGACAGAACTTCCTTTGGGATTACAAACCGAATTGACACCAAGCTTTATTTTTATAGATAAAAATGCTAAAGTATTATTAAACATACCCGGAGCATGGAATAAGATGGATTTTCTTGACATATTAAGAGAAGCCAAAACGAAACAGAGGTAAAGGATAAAAGATGAAAAAAATATTGATAGCATTAGCATGTTTACTCAGTTTTACTGTAGCCGAGACAGAGTTCGCAGAACCAAAACCGGCGATAGACAATCCTAGACAGCTTGTATTTGGTATACCAAGTGGTGAGATCAAAGAGATAAACCGTATTTTAAGCACAGTCAATAATGTCATGAAGTTTTATAGACCAGAAAATACGGAAATCGTGATCGTAGCCTATGGACAGGGATTAAAGTCTTTACTTAAAAAAGGTGATGTCGATGTACGGAAACGTATAGAAGCACTCATGACCTATGACGTAGAGTTTATTGCGTGCGGAAATACCATGAGAACACTTCATATAGATAAAAAAGATCTGCTTGATGACATAGGATTTGCAACCGCAGGGATCGTTGAAATTATAGAAAGACAACTTCAAGGGTACACTTACGCCCAACCCTAACCTGGATTGAAACTTTTACATATTATTTACAGAAGATTGTTATATTACGGTATAAAATCAAAAGGAATTCAAATATGAAATTGTTAATTAAGGGGATGCTTTGCGCATCATTGGTCGTGTCAAGTGTACAGTCTAAAGAATCAATAAAAGTAGCAGCTAAAGAGCCTACTGCTATGAAAAGTACTGCTGCAGATATAGAAATAATTACTTCAGAAAATGCAGATGGTAAAATCACACCTGCAAGTATAGAACAGGCATTTAAAGATGCAGGTTTTGTCATTTCAGCTAATAGGGATATGAATGGCCCTTTTGAGATACAGTTTAAAGAATCAGGTTTTGATATCTATAATCTCTTTACACTTTATAAGCCGGATGCCGTTTTGGAACTGGTGAAAAAATACCCGAATGTTGGTCTTTTTGCGCCTATGAGTATGTCTATTTATACTAAAAAAGGTGAAAAAAAGATTTCAGTCTCTTCTCTCACGGCAGAAGCGATGGCTAAGATCATGAAAGCGCCAAGTGATGACAAAACGTTGCATGACTTAAGAGCACTTGTCAAACAAACATTAAAAAAGGCAATGCCGAATGGTTCATATGAAACATTACCGTATGTGCAAACAGAGCCAAAAGGTGAGCTTGTTACGAGTTTTAGTATGGAAATGGATCCGGATGAGTGGGAAGATCAGTTAGATGAATTTAAGATGGGCTTTGAAGGTGAGCTTGCACCTAATGGCTTTGTCATCGCAGGGCACAATAATTTGGGTGATGACTTTGAAGAATCAAACTATGAAGCATTTAATTTTTATGAAGTCTACTCTGTTTGTAAACTACCGGTGATCTACACTATCGCTAAAACAAGACCAGAAGCAGGAGCCTATGCGCCATGTTCACTCTACCTTAGTAAAAAGAAAGATGAAGAGGAGATGCATATAGGATTTCCTTCTGTCTATAATTGGATGAGCTCTATGGCTATAGAGAGTAAAGAAGATATGGAAGTATTGGAAAAAGCACAGGCAGGTATGAACAAGATATTAACTGGACTCACTGAGTAATCTGATCTGTTGATAGCGTAGATATCGTTTTTGATGAAATATAAATAGCAGATGGCACCTATCAATTTTTTTTGATAAAAATGTTCCATTTGCTACACTAGATTAAAAACGTAAAGTTTCTTTAAACAAATAACCGTTTTTTAAAGCAAACTTTAATAGTATTAATCTATGCGTTTACCCCGCGTCTGATTAGATTAACGGGTTCTTATAGTTATTATAAGATTAGCTAAATTAAAGGAGGAAGCATGAAATTAGGTTTCTTAGTTGACCTTAACCTATGTATGGGTTGTAAAGGTTGTGAGATTGCTTGTAAAGTGGAAAATGAAGTTCCATTGAGTACTTGGCGTTTACGTGTTAAATATATAGATTTAGGAACATTCCCGGATACTAGAAGATCATTTACACCATTACGTTGTAATCATTGTGAGAATGCGCCATGTGAGCGTATTTGTCCTGTATCGGCATTACATTATTTAGAGAATGGTATTGTAAATATTGATAGTGACAGATGTATCGGTTGTGCTGGTTGTATGATGGCGTGTCCTTATGGAGCGATCTATATGGACCCTGAAACGAACACAGCAGATAAATGTACATACTGTGCACACCGTATTGAGAGCGGTATGATGCCAGCATGTGTGGTTGCGTGTCCAGTTGAAGCAAATATCTTTGGTGATATTGAAGATGATCATAGTCACATTTCACTCTATATTATGGAACATAAAGGTGCTGTTCAAGTACGTAAACCTGAAAAGCATACAAGTCCAACACACTTTTATGTAGGTGGTGGTAATGCAACATTGAACCCTCTAGCGCATCAGAGAATTGAAGGATTCAGTCTCTTTAATGATATTACTCACCTAGAACATGTAGGGGATAAAAATCACGGGATCCTTGATAGATTCTTAGCACCGTTTGCTGGACATCATGGTCCAACAGATAACGCAAGTTTTATTGAATCAGCGATAGATGCTGACTCACACGAACAAGAGGGAGGTCACTAAGATGGTAGAAAGTACAATTAACGCAACTCAAGCAGTTGTTACACTCGACGTACCTATTCAAGGAATTGTTTGGGGTAGTATTATTACTGTAAATATGTGGGCTAAAAGTATCGGTACAGGTGTTGTATTTTTAGCAGCATTCCTATGGTTTAGACATAATAAAGAGGATATGCCTAACTTAAGATGGCTTATGCCGGTACTTGCATTCGTATCACTGAATGTGTTTTTATTGTTTACATTGATAGATCTACATCAGCCGTACAGAATGATCCATATATTTACGCATCCGCATTGGACTTCGTCTATTACGGTGGGTGCTTGGATGGCATCTCTTTTCTTAGGTCTTATTACGATCCTTATGGTTATCGGTGCTGCAGATGCATTCCCTGGTCTTGGCGGTAAGAAAAATAAACTTGCTGAAATCGCTAGAAATAACTCTGCAGTGTATGAAAAGATCATGCCATTTTTAGTATTTTTAGCGATCCCTGTTACAACCTATACAGCGATCATTATGGCACAATCCAGTGCAAGAGAGTTATGGCAAGCACCTACTGAAGTCATGCAAATGATGTGGGCGGCACTTATGGCTGGTTCTGCAGCACTTATCTTCATATCTGGTTCATGGAGTAAAGAAGCAAGAAAAGATTTAGCACTTGTACTTACATTTGCTGTATTCTTCAGTTTCATGATGTATATGGGTGAGTATTTCTTCTCATTCAAATCTTCAGAAGCAGAAGCTGTTTTAGCATATGTACACTCAGGTGGAGCGTATAGTGTTGAATTCTGGATCGGTATGACACTTGGATTTATTATCCCATTCTTCTTAGGAATGAGTTACATGAAATCAGAAAACACAACGCTGCTTAGATTTGCAGCTATCTTAGCATTAGTAGGGCTATTCTTGGTAAAAGATGTATGGCTTAAGATCCCACAAATGTTACCATTAAGTTAAGGAGAAGATATCTATGACAAAATCAATGAATACAGAAGATAAAAATTTTATCGAAGGTAGAAGAAGTTTCCTTAAAGGTACAGCTTACTCTGTAGCAGGTGCAACACTTGCTGCAGGTGTATTTAAAACTGTAGCTGATACGCCAGCAATGGCAGAAACAAAGTTCACACCTACACCAAAGACACTTTCATTCTATCCGCCGCTTGATGAGTGGGATAGCTTTACTGAGTTAGATGGTGATGATTGGAAAAGAGGTGGTACAAGTAGAAATGGTGTTCAAAGCGAAGATAACCCTGATGGGATCAAAGCGACTGAATACATGCTTGTTCCTACAGCATGTTCAAACTGTGAAGCATCATGTGGTCTGACTGCATGGGTTGACCTTTCTACATACAAAGCTGGTGGACAGCTTGCAGTACGTAAATACATGGGTAACCCGCTTCACTCAGGTTCTCGTGGTAGAAACTGTGCAAAAGGTTATGCAACACAGTCGCAAATGTATGATCCAGATAGAATACCTTTCCCACTTAAAAGAGCTCCAGGTTCAAAAAGAGGTGAAGGTAAATGGGTAAGAACAACTTGGGATGAAGCGATGAAAGAGATCGGGCAAAAAATGCACGATACACTTAAAACAGGTGATGAGATCTCTAAAAAGTCGATCATGTACCATGTGGGTCGTCCAAATGAAAATGGTTTTGGTCACCGTGTACCACACTCTATGGGGATCGATGGTTATGATTCTCATACAAACATCTGTTCTGCGGGTGCAAGACAAGGTACGATTCAGTGGACAAACGATGACAGAAACTCTCCGGATTGGTCTAATGCAAAGTTGATCTTCCTTCAGTCTTCTCACGCTGCAGATGCGGGACACTACTTCCAACAGGCCGCAGGTCGTATTGCTGAAGCACGTAAAAAAGGTGCGAAACTTGTTGTTATGGATCCACGTTTGTCAAACTCTGCTGGTATGGCGGATCTATGGGTTCCATGTTGGCCAGGAACAGAGACAGCACTTTATCTCTATCTTGCAAACAGAATCTTGAATGAAAAAGGTGTGAATGGTGAAGATCTTGTAAATCACAACTTTGTGAAAAACTGGGTAAACTGGGACCACCTCATGAAAGACAGAGAGTACCTTAACCTACTTGTAGAAAAAGGATACATCAAGTCAGTACCTGCAGGTAACTCTTATGAAGAATTCATTGAGATGATCTCAGAAATGTATAGTCCTTATACACTTGACTTTGTAGCTGAAGAGTGTCGTATCGAAAAGCGTATCGTAGAAAAACTTTATGATATGTTCATCGATGCAGGCGCAAGAGTTGCAACGTATATCTGGAGAGCAGGACCGATAGGTCACAAAGGTGGATGGATGATCGCTAGATCGGCATTCTTACCGTTTGTTCTTCGTGGTGCAATGGCAGGTGATAAAGGTGGTGTTGGATTACACCACTGGCATGTTATTTCTGTTAACGGTAAGGGTAATGCTGCAACTGTGGATGGTTCAGCACCTGCAAAAGTTGACGTATGGAATGAGATCGCTTGGCCACCTGAGTATCCGTTGAGCTCTTATGAAATGAGTCACATCATGCCTCACCTTCTTATGGATGATGAGTGGAGAAACAAATGGAATGCCAAAGGATTGAATGTTCCTGAGAAGTTGGCTGTTTGGATCCCTCGTATGTACAACCCTGTCTGGATCAACCCGGATGGATTTAGATGGATTGAAGCACTCAAAAGAGAAGATAAGATCGAAATGTCATTCAACCTCTCACCAACATGGTCTGAGACAAACTGGTACTGTGACTTTATCTTACCTGTAGGACTTGCTGGTGAAAGACATGACCAACACTCAGAAGCAACTGAACCAAAAAGATGGCTTTCTTTCCGTAACCCGGCACTGAGAGTTGCACTAGAAAAAATGGGTTGGAAACCAAAAGATCCAACAAGAGCTACGCTAGAAGCACACATTAAAGCAGGTCTTGGTGAAGTATGGGAAGAGGTAGAGTTCTGGGCAAACATTATGACGCATTATGTCGATCCAGACGGTTCATTGGGTATCAGAAAGCATTGGGCTTCTAAAGAAGATCCAAGTAGATGTGTAACGATTGCTGAGTGGTATCAAGCAGCCTTTGATAATCTGCCAAACCTTAGAAAAGCAGCAAAAGCGGCCTATCCTGACTCTAGATATCCAAACTATGAGATGATGAGAGACAGAGGTACATGGTTAGAAGAAGATAATATCTATAAACCACAAGAGAGACCACTTAAAAAAGTAGGTGAGACATATATCGCTCATGGCCACGAGTATCATGAAAGTGAAGTAACCAAAGATGAGTTTGGTGTACTTCTTGCTACGGGGCATGATGGTAAAGAGACTGCGATCGGTGTAGAAGTAGATGGTGAATTGGTACAAGGTTTCCATACATTGACTAAAAAACTTGACTTCTACTGTGAGTGGTTCAAAGAGTGGAAATGGCCTGAGTACGCTATACCTATCTATCCGACCAATGCTGAAGATAGAAAGAAAATGACGCATGTTGTAACACAAGTACACCATGACTTCATGCAAAAAGAGAATGAATTTGCGTTGAATACAGTATTTAGATTACCATACAATATTCATACACGTTCAGTAAACTCTAAACACCTTATGGAGATTTCACAAAACCATAATCCAGTATGGATCTATACTGAAGATGCGAAGAAACTTGGCATTAAAAGAGGTGATGCAGTGAAGGTTACGATTCAAGATACAGTATCAGGTCTTGAGTCAGGTTACTTTATTGCTATGGCTGTACCAACTGAAGCTACAATGCCTGGTGTACTTGCATGTTCACACCACGCAGGTAGATGGAAACTCAAAAATGCGGTGGATATCCCTGGATTTGAACATAAACTAGGTGTGATGGGTCTTGGTGCACCACTTTATGAAATGACCATGGATGGTAAAGAGGGTACACTTAAGCCAACTCAAGGTATCGTAGCTGGTATGGATGAGCACAAAGACTCTTGGCAGTTTAAAGAGTACAATAGAGACCTTGACAACATTTGGTGGGATGGTCTTTCTGGTTCATGGCAAAATGCTGTAGCACCTTCTCATCCGGATCCAATTGCAGGTAACCATGCTTGGCATCAAAAAGTTGTGATGGAACCTGCAGGAAAAGATGACCAGATCGGTGATATTTATGTGAACTATGAGAACAACATGAAAGTATATCAAGCTTGGAGAGATAAATTAACGCGTCCACTTGATAGTACAGATACACTCAGACGTCCTCAACATATCAAACGTCCTTGTGTACCTTTGTCTGACAAAGCATACGCAGTAAAAATCAAGTAAGTTTACACTTACTGACATACTTCCAGGCATCTGCTTGGGAGTATCTACATTATACAATTTCCCAGATAATTAATTTTCTTATTACTTATTTATCTTGAAAGTGGTATAGTGCCAAAATATTTAACATGAAAGCAGATATATAGAACATGGATTTAATGAAACAAGAGATAGAAAACCGTATCGCAATTTATGCTTTGATCTCAAGATTGATGCTAGTGGAAGTAGATGAGACATTTTTGGAAAACATTGAGAAAGATGAAAGACTTTTGTCTTTTTTCCCTAATTACAGAGATTGGGCCAAACGCAAAGAAATTTCACGTAAAGACCTTATAGAACAATACTATAATGTGGACTTTACTAACCTCTTTTTAATGCACTTGGTGCCGTATGAGAGTTTCTATACAAGAGATGATCAAATGATAGAAAGTGGTGGAGATAACCCTATCGTAGAACTCTATAATGACTTGGATTTTCGTGTTCAACTGGATACTGCAAGGGTAGTGAGTGCAGACCATATAGGTGTGGAGTTAGAATTTATGTATATGTTATGTGTTGCACTGCAAAAAGCTTTAGCAGCGAATGACAAAGATGGTATCTGTGAATTACTTCAGGTACAACGTGCATTTTTAAAAGAACATCTTTTAGAATGGGCACCACTCTTTTTGATCAATGCAAAACGTGAGTCACGTACACCGCTTTATCATGATGGTGCTGAACTGGCTTTAGAGTTCTTGCTCAGTGACTTTGAATACGTGACAGAAAAGTTATCGACACATTGTGGGGATGAAGCGTAGTTTATGGGTTTACATTTTGATGTGGGTGCGTGTGTAAGAGCGACAAGTAAATTTTCTCAGTGTACTAAGTGTGTGGATATTTGTCCAGATTCCATAAGTTTGGTAGACAATCTCCCTAGTTTTAGTGCGTCGACCGGTGTAGAAGCAGCCGCATGTGTGGGTATCTGTCCTACAGAAGCTTTTGCACTGTCAGATTTTTCTACCACAGAGTTTTTCTTTACGTTTTTAGAATCTAAAGTGAGACTCATTTCACCAAAGTTCAACGTCCCTTGTATCTCAGTGTTGAGTGTGGAACATTTGATCTCTCTGGCTTTGGCAAGCGAGGAGACGATCACGATCGATCTGAGTTCTTATGATGAGGATTCATTACTTTTCGAGCATATTGAAGAGCGCATAGATGAGGCTAATTTCGTCTTATCGAGTTTTTCTGACAAACAACTTGCAACAAACCATGTAGCATCTGAAGAAGTCAAACAAAAAAATGAGCATGAGAATGATGAGGAAGTTACATCAAGACGCTCATTCTTAGGGAATGCTTCACTTGAAGGTGTGGTGAAACACAAAAAAGCATTCGATGATGCAGTAGAGGAAGATGAATTACAGCATTTTGAGATCGATGCATCCGTCATAGCCAAGATAAAAGATAAAAATCTACCAAATAAACGTAAGATACTTTTTACTACACTTAAACGTGCAGGAGTACCGGATGTATTTGAAGTACTTCCCGAAGAAGAAGTGAGTTTCACTTCTCAGAAGTTCGTGGATGAGAGTTGTACCAATTGTCAGATATGTTATCGTATCTGTCCTACCGGTGCACTTTCGACCGACGGTAAGTTCTCACTCATACACTTTGATGCTATGCTTTGTGTAAAGTGTCGTTTGTGTCATGATGTATGTGAACCTGATGCGATACAGCTGCAAAGCGGATTTGAGATCAAAGAATTCTTTGAACCTACACAAAGAACACTTGCAACGTTTAACATCAAACGTTGCAATGAGTGCGGTAACAACTTTACCTACACAGGTGGAGAACAGACTTGTCCGCGTTGTGCAGTGGAAGAAGAAGAAGCGATGTTCCTTCATGATAATGCCAGACGTATGAGAGGGGAAGAAGAGTAATGGAACCACATGAAATAAAACCTGATACAGGACTCTGCACCATACTGGGGTATAATGCCCAAACAGGGTATATGAGAAAATACTTTAATAAGATCATGAAACGCAATGGGATTAATGCAACAGCCATTGCCCTGAATATTAAAGATGAACACTTTGATTACACCATGGCAAATGTCGGAGAGTCAAAAGTCACACAAATGATGATCGAAAAAGAGTTTGGCGCTAAAGCGGTACATTATTGTGAAAGTTTGGACAGTTGTGCACAGAGAGAGGGACGTGTAGACTTTATCGAAGTTACTGATGGAAAAGTAAAAGGATTTTGTCTGGATGATGAGGCAAAAGTACTGTATGACAAACCGGAGTTTCTGGATGACCAGATCATTTTTGTGACAAAGATGATGCTTATTGCCAATAGATGGTTTGATGCAAAAATTAATGTGGATGATATTCCGCTACTAATAGGAGAGTAAGAATGAGAGATATAGACGATTTAAGAAAAGAATTTGAAAACTTTAATGAGAAAAATTTTAATGGGAATCCAGCATTTGGTCCTGATGGACAATGTGCTGCTGATGAAGAGGTAGATCTTAAAGACTATCCGTCCTATACAGAAGCACTGTATGCGAAACTTATCGCTCCGCATGTAAGCGGTATTTATATTTCAAGATGGGACATTAAAGATATCGCTCTTGAAGCAGGTGACTCTATGGCGATCCATCCACGTAAACGTATGTTTGAGTTACTCATGAAGTTTGCAACGAGCAGAGAGAATATGCAAGCTGTACTTGATGCACTTGAAGCACATATGGAAGATAAAATTGCTATTTATACAGAGTGTATGACAAAATTTCCAAACTCTGCAGAAGTATTTCAGCCTAAGATAGACAAGGCCAGAAAAACAATGAAACTTTTCCCTCAAATCATTGAAGAGTATTTCCCGGAATAATTAGAGTTACCCTTATTATTCTTTCAGTATAATAGATTATCTTGAAATTGTAAGGTCCAGTATGTCTGAAATCAACAAAGAAGAAGTATTAGCATATCATAAGCAAGGGAAGATAGGTATAGACATTACTAAACCTTGTGATACGCAACATGAACTCTCACTTGCCTACACCCCTGGTGTAGCGATACCCTGTCTTGAAATCGCAAAAGATGAAAGTCTTTCTTTTGAATATACCAATCGCTCCAATCTAGTTGCAGTGATCTCTGACGGTACGGCAGTACTTGGTCTAGGGGACATTGGACCTTTTGCATCTAAACCTGTTATGGAAGGTAAATCAGTACTTTTTAAAAAGTTTGCGAATGTGGATGCTTTTGATATAGAACTGGATGTGCATACCATAGAGGAGATCGTCACTACCTGTAAAGCGATCGCTCCCACTTTTGGAGGCATTAACCTTGAAGATATCAAAGCCCCTCAATGTTTTGAGATAGAAAGAAAGTTACAAGAAGCACTTGATATTCCTGTGTTTCATGATGACCAGCATGGTACTGCTATCATCACGACTGCAGGATTGATGAATGTACTCGAATTGACAGGTAAAAAAGTGGATGAGATCAAAATAGTAGTGAGTGGTGCAGGTGCTGCGGGTCTTTCCTGTGCAAAAATGTATCAAAGACTGGGTGTCAAAAAGATCGTTGTGTGTGACAGCAAAGGGCCCATTACCACGGCAAGAACAGATTTAAATGCATATAAAGCGCCTTTCGCTATAGATTCAGACGCTAAGACACTTGAGGATGTGATAGAGAATGCAGATATGTTTTTAGGTTTGAGTGTTGCAGGTGCATTGAGTAAGGAGATGGTAGCCAAAATGGCACCTGAACCTATTATCTTTGCTTTAGCCAATCCTGTACCTGAAATCTTGCCGTCTGAGGTGATGGAAGTACGTGACGATGCGATTGTCGGTACAGGACGTTCTGATTATCCCAACCAGATCAACAATGTATTGGGGTTCCCATTTATCTTTAGAGGTGCATTGGATATGCGTGCAAAAAAGATCACTGAAGGTATGAAAATGGCAGCAGCTGAAGCATTGGCGGCTTTAGCGAAAGAGCCAGTGCCTGACTATGTGAAGAGTGCATATCATAATGACAACATCACCTATGGGAAAGATCATATTATTCCTTTACCTTTTAACAAGGAAGCCTTGGTTTGGGTTGCTTCAGCCGTAGCAAAAGCTGCCTATGATGAGGGTGTTGCGCGAGTCGAGCATTATGATCATGAGGAATATAAAGAGCAATTACGATACATGATTTATGGTCGTCCTGAGAACAAGTGATCAATGAATATAAAATCTTATGTAAATCTTTATGAGCTATTGGGGTTAGATCATTCGACACGGGAAGAAAACCGTGCTTTTGGCTTAACCCATGTAATGTTAAAAAATAAACCTATTGAACAACTTTTAGCATGGGTAGAGAAGTATCAAGACAGGTTGAAAAAACCACTTTTAAGTGATACTTTTTCTTCTTATTTGTACAGGGTCACTTTTACACTTGTTGTGATTGCATTTGTCTTGGGACTAGTATCGGGTGTGGCTTTACTTTCTTACCATGGACACGAACCGGTCAATGTCATTTATTTTATGGCTGTGGCTGTTTTTCTTCCTCTCTTGACGATGTTACTGACACTTTTTGCAATGCTTAGAGCCAGTAGTGCCGAGAATGTTTTGATACATCTTTCGCCTGCTTTTTGGATGGAAAAGATATTGGGGTTTTTACCCGGCAAGGTACAAGAGCAGATCAAAGGTTTGAAGATCAATCCATTACTTGCAAACTGGATCATTATTAAACGTTCACAGATCATTGTTCTGTTTTTTTCTCTGGGGTTACTCTTGGCACTTTTGGGGGTGATCGTGACCAAAGATATAGCCTTTGCATGGAGTACAACCCTGCATATCTCTCCTGAGGTATTTCATGGTTTTTTACAAACGATAGCATTTCCATGGAGAGAATTCGCTCCGTCTGCCGTGCCATCACTTGAACTCATAGCACAGAGTCAATATTTCAGATTGGGTGATAAACTGGATGAAGAGATGATCGCACATGCATCAGAGCTTGGAGAGTGGTGGAAGTTTTTGGCTTTTTCTACCCTTTTTTATGCGATTTTCTTACGTTTTGTAATATTCATCCTTGCCTCTTTTGGATATAACGCTGCCATAAAACGATCGCTTTTAACTTTAAAGGGAGCGATAAAATTACTGAGAGAGATCAATGAACCGATTATCTCTACGCATGCTGATAAAAATGAAAAGGTATTTCACTCAGGTGAGGGGCATTATAGTCAAATTGTAAACACATTAGATGCCTCTTATGATGGCATACAAGGATGGGCGATACCGTATGATGAGCTTTTGGTATTGGGTGAAAGGTTGAAGATCATTGCACCTGCACATTGTGAAGTTGGGGGTGCAAACACGCTTGAGGAAGACACTGAGATCGTCTTTAAAAGTCATGGTGAAATACTTTTGTTTGTAAAAGCATGGGAGCCTCCGACAATGGATTTTGTAGATTATCTCAGTGAATTGACCGACAAAGTGGATAAAGTGATAGTGGTACCCATAGGTACGGCAGAAAATCATTATGAAGCAACCCATAAAGAGATCGATGTATGGGAAAATAAACTCACTATGCTTGGAGATAGCAAAGTGTGGTTAAAAAGATCCAGTGCTAAAGTGCAGAGCAGGGAGGCACTGAATGCAGAGTCGTAAACAGATCGATTTTTCTCACCCTAAATTTGCTGTTGTAGGGCATCCGAATAAAGGTAAGAGTTCCATTGTCTCAGCTTTGGCACTGGATGACTCTGTACAGATATCTGATACACCGGGAACCACAACAAAAAAACGCTCTTTCCCTTTAACGGTAGATGGAAAGGTTTTATATGAACTTTTTGATACACCTGGTTTTCAAAGAGCCCGAAAGGTACTTGCATGGCTAGAAAGACATGATGTCCCTGCAAATAAAAAACATGAAGTGGTACAGGCATTTATCGATACGCATAAAGAGGATGAACGTTTTAATGATGAAATAGAACTGCTTGAACCTATCATGGATGGAGCAGGCATTATTTATGTGGTAGACGGTTCACAACCCTATGGGGAAGAGTACGAAACCGAAATGGAAATTCTACGCTGGACAGGACAGCCTTCTATGGCACTGATCAACCATATTGATGAGACAGATTACAGTGAAGAGTGGAAGCGGGCACTGGAACATTATTTTAAGATGGTCCGTACCTTTAATCCTATGCAGACAAGCTTCGAACAGCACATGAGTATACTGGAGAGTATGGCTCAGCTTAAAGAAGAGTGGATAGCCCCGCTCAAAGCATCGATCAAACTTTTTAAACAGTACCAGCAACAAATGCTTGAACGCAGTGCCTCTCTCATAGCAGGATTGGTGTCTGAGTCTGTCAGTACTGTAGAGAAACTCCCTTTTTATACCCAAGAGGCCAGTGAAGAAGAGAGACAGAAGATAGAAAGTCATTATAAAGACCGGTTACGAGACTTAGAAGTGACCACACAAAAGCATATAGAAGAGATTTGGAACCATGGTCACCTTCAAAAAGAAGAGAAAGCTTTAACGTTTGAAGGGATGGATCTTTTTTCGGAAGAGACAGCCTCTGTATTTGGACTGACACGTAAAGAACTTCTCATTACTGGTGTGACTTCAGGTGCAGTCACGGGTGCAGGTATTGATTTACTTTTTGCAGGGCATACACTTCTTTTGGGCGGAGCCATAGGGGCAATGGTAGGGGGTGCAGGTGCATATTTTGGTTTCAATGAACTTTCAGAAGTAAAGGTCTTGGGTCAAACCATGGGTAAACGCTACCTAGAGATGGGACCTATGGAAAATAGAAATTTTCCTTATATCTTACTGGGACGTGCTATCTATCATACCATGAAGGTAGCACAAACTTCCCATGCCAAAAGAGAAGTGTTTGAGATTGAAATGGATCAGACATTTAAAGAGAAATGGTTGGATGATGTGTCAAGAAAGTCTTTAGAAAAATACCATAAGAAGTTTCGTTCAGGAAGTGCTTTGGAAGCAGGGGAACTCAAAGAGTATGAAGCGCTCATTCAGCGTATATTAAAGCATTTGATCGATGCCTGAAAACAATCCTTTTAAACATTTACATCAAGATCACGTTGAGGGAGAGCCGACAGAATCTTCTTTGCACTCCAAAACTATGGCAAAGAGAGTCACCTTAGGGATCTTTGTCGTATTTCTCCTACTTTTCCCTCACTACGCACCATGGGAGCCAGGCTATGAGCAAGATGGCTCTTTGGTACAGAGGTTATTTACCCTGTATTTTTTTGTAGCCAATCAGACTTTGGGTATTGTGCATGAAGGTGGACATGGTGTCTGTTATATCTTACCTTGTCCGGAGTTTTTGACTATGGCCAATGGAACGATCTTTCAGTTACTTTTTCCGGGGTTGATCGCCTACTATTATTATAGGAAAGGTAATCTGTTTGCTGCCCTGATCGCACTATTTTTTGTAGGATTCTCTCTCCAGTACACAGCATGGTATCTTTCTACAGCCCATGAAGGCCTCATACTTCCGGCACATAAATCTTTTTTAGGTGTAGATGCGATCCATGATTTTAACTATATGCTCAGTGCACTGGGACTTTTAGCTTATGAATCTTTGATAGCAGGATTGACAAGGTTTATAGCCTATCTGATAATGCTTGCAGCTGTGATAGGGATGTTTTTTGAAGCGTTTCCAAATAAGCCTAAGAAAAGAGTAAAGAGGGGATGGCGTCGAAGAAAAAAAGACTTTTAAAAAAGTCTCTCGAGCCCCATAAGTATCGCAGCACTCAAGAATCCACCGGCAATTCCTGCCAATACATCATCGAGCATCACGCCAAGACCACCTTTAAGCTCTCTATCTATCCAACCGATAGTTGAAGGTTTCCAGATGTCAAAAAGACGAAATGCAGCAAAACTGATCACGATAGCTAAAAGTTCGGCATAAGGGTAATGCATAGTCACAGCCGTTGCATATGCGATCATCAGGCTGAGCCACATCCCTGCTGCTTCATCTATAACAATCTGCTGATGATCATGAATACCCGTAGCTTTTTCATATTTGTTCACTTCAAAGATACCTATAATGGTAATAGCCAGTGTCAGCATAAAAAGTGTTTCCATGCCAAAGTAGTAGAGTAGAGCGACTCCTACAGGAAGAGATGCAAGTGAGCCTACTGTACCAGGTGCTTTGGGGCTAAGTCCAGCACCAAAGAATGTGAGAAAAAGTTTTTGAATTGTCATAAGGTCCCTTATTTTACGTCAGTGATGATGTTTGATACAGTTCGATAAGTTTCAGATAAAACTGTTCTTCACTCTGTTGTTCCAATAGACCTGAACCTGGCATCAAAGAGTAATGCATCTCCTGCAGGTTTTCAAATCTGTCTGGTAGAAGTGCTGCGAGGATATTGGCTGAAACTTCTTTTCTGACCAAGATAGAAGGAGGAATGAGTCCTGCCTGTATAAGTTTCATGATGGATGCTGAGTCATAGTGTACATGATGATGTTGTCCATGAGGACAAGTCTGTGTACTGACAAGCGTTTTACATGTATCACAATAGACAAGCTCATCGATGGTTTTAATGTCAATATTGATGTCCTGGCAACGATCGAAGACAGAACTTAGACGGTTTTTATCATAATACAGACCCAGCCCACCATGATTTTTACCGATGACCAGTTGGCTGCACCCATAATTTTTCGCTAAAAGCGCATCTAAAATGAGTTCATTATACCCTGCAAAGATATAGGTGTTCTCAAATGGAATGATGATGACTTTATTGCGTGGTAAAAAGTTATCGACAAAGGTAGTTAGTGCATTATGACGTATATCATAACGAAGTCCTTCAGAGGTAAAAGGTTTTCGTAAAAAGATCACAAGAAGATCGGAGTTACTGATAGCTTCACGGATCATTCTTTCGTGTGCACGGTTTAAAGGGTTCGCTGCAAGCATCATAGATGAGATATGCTTGGCACCTGTTTTTGTGATCATCTTTTTGATACGCTTGATGTTGTCTTCTATCAGTGGATAGGTGACAGTATACTCTCCGGATACCGCTATTTTACCTAGTCTTAATATGGTATTTCTCACGCCTGGGTGTGTAGTGTCTGAAGTACCATAGATATTCTGAAGACGCTGTACTGGATCGACTTCAAATGTCTCTTCTACGATGAGTTCACCCACTATTTTTCCATCATTGATGAGTGAAACAACGTCATCTTTTTGTAGATCCTTTAGGGTTTGATGATTTTTTTTACCTTGAGGTGCGAGTATAAAAGAAAAAGGGAAAGGTACACCTTTGTACATTTTAGTCTCATCGACATTTTGGGCTTCTTTTTTGTTCATCAGCTTTTCTACAGGAGAGATAAGCCCTGCTTTTACCAATGCTAAAGTAGATAAGGCCTCAGTGTCAATATAGAGTGATTTATTTCTTTTTGAATAGACCATATTTTTTCCTTTTCTCCCATAAACTTTTTCTTGAGATTCCTAATTTTTTAGAGAGTTCTGTATCTGGAAATTTGTATTGAAAACTATTTACAATGAATTTAACATAGTCATCAATGGTCAAGATCTCATTTTGGTCATAGAGTTTAGAGTCCGTGTTGAGGGTAATGGTCTCGAAATCAGTCTCCAGGTCTGCAGTACTGCATAAAATGAAATCATACTCCTTCAACATCTCCATCAGAGCTTCTTTGTCTGTTTTCTTGAGTTGATGGATCTCGGTAATATAAAGCAAGGTGCTTGGACTGCTTTTTTGTATTTTTTCTTTCCAGTTTTTATCACTTAAAGGGATAAAGGTAAGCCGGGTGTTTGTTTGTGTTGCATGCTCAAAAACGATCTTATCTACAAGCCTTTGATAGTTTGTCTCTATGACAAGTGGCGTAGTGATCTGCTCTATATCAAAACTTGTTTCTATATCTTGAAGAAGGTTTTGCATATATTCTTGATACAAAGAGGTTTGTTGTTTCAGTGACTGGTACTCTTTATAATGCTCTATCTTACGCATAAGGTCTTCTAACATAAACGGTTTAACGATGTAGTCTTTTGCACCTAGCTTCAGTGGCTCTCCGACCGTATCATTGTTGATATAGTTCACCATCAAAATAATGATCTTATCCTTAAACTGTTTGATAAGCGGTGAAGTGTTCTGTCCTGGCAAATTTGTCGAAAGCAGATAGACATCACCTTGACTGTCCATTGCCTCTTTAATGGAACTGAATATTTCAGTCTCATAGCCATTTTCATTTAGTTTAGAGGCGATACTTTGCGCCAAATAGAGTTCATTTTCTACAATGATTATTTTCATATGTTTTTCCAATTCAAATAAGTTAAGTTTACTACGGAGTGCACTGTCACACCTTCTTTTCGTCCTACAAAACCGAGTTTTTCAGCCGTTGTAGCTTTGATATTCACAAAGTTTTTTCTAATACCGAGTATGGAAGCGAGTGTGGTTCTCATAGCTTCCTTATAAGGTAAAAGCTTTGGCGCTTCAGCCATGATAGTAAGATCTACATTGCCTATGGTATAGCCAAAAGACTCGATCTTTTTTACTGTGTCCTGAAGCAATACTTTAGAGTCTGCTCCAGCATAAGCCTCTTCAGTATCTGGGTAAAGTTCACCGATATCACCCATGCCTGCAGCACCTAAAAGTGCATCTATAAGTGCATGGATGGCAACATCACCATCACTGTGTGCTTTAAATCCATAATCGACATCTATCTTGACACCACATAAAAACATTGCTTTGTTTTTTTCAAAAGGATGTGTATCTAACCCAAAACCAGTGAGTGTTTTCGGTGAAGGTGCCTGAATGCACGAGAGTTTTTTCAGATCTTCCATGGTCGTAAGTTTATGCGCATCCACTGAGCCTTCCACAAAATGTACCTTTTCTCCAAGAGAAGCGATCGCAGAGCTGTCATCAGTAAATATCGTTTCAGTTTCGAGTGCTTTTTTGAGCATTTTAGTAACAGAGAGTTGAGGGGTTTGAATGATCTTTACTTTGTCTCTGTCTATAGGTGTATTATCCAGATAGAGCGTATCAGCCACAGGGAGTACAGGTACGATGCAAGCCCCTTGTTCTTTAGCTTCCATGATACGGGCTATCATATCTGAAGGGACACAGCACCTAGCGATGTCACTCACAAGTACATACTCTGAAGTTACTTTCTGAAGCGCATTGGTGAGTGAAGCCTGTCTACTGTCTCCACCTTCAATATAAGTAAAGGAAGCAAAATTTTTCATAAGACGTATTTCATCCTGTGTGGATACGATTATGATCTGATCAAAATCGGCACTCTTTTCAAAGTGTTCAGCAACGTGCAACCATAAAGGAATATCCCCAGTATAGAGCCACTGTTTTTTCATCCGAGTTTTAAATCTTGAGGAGCTTCCTGCACCTAAAAGTACCAAAGTAGTGTTTGACAAGTTCATTCCTAAATATCTATACCAAGTATAGTGTGTATCAAATAGTAACGAATTATACTCATAGAACCCTTTAGTCATACTTTATCGGACAAATTTACTCTTAATTACGATATTAGGCGTTTTTTTCAATCTAATTTAAGATTCAATTGGTATAACTCCTATATCATTAACGAAATAAAAATTAAGTTAGGAATAAATAACATGACACAAGAAAATGTATTAGAAGCGTTGAAGAACGTAACATATCCGGGCTTCACGAAAGATATCGTAACATTCGGTTTTGTCAAAGATATCGTTATCAATGGAGATACTATAGGTTTGACAATAGATATTACATCATCAGCGGATGAAGTAAAGGCACAACTTAGACTTGAAGCAACCACTGAACTCAATAAACTCGGGTTTAAAGATGTGAACATTAATATCACTGCACCAGAAGCACCAAAACAAATGTCTAACTCAGTAAGTGGTAAGAATATTGCACCACATATTAAGAACTTTGTAATGGTAAGTTCAGGTAAAGGTGGGGTTGGTAAATCTACAACTTCTGTAAACATTGCAGTGGCTATGGCAATGCAAGGTAAGAAAGTCGGTCTTCTTGATGCAGATATTTATGGACCGAACATTCCTCGTATGATGGGTGTTGAAGGTCAAAAACCGGAAATTGAAGGGAACAAAGCAGTACCATTAAAAGCATATGGTGTTGAAATTATGTCTATGGGTTCATTGATGGAGCCAGGAACATCTCTTATCTGGAGAGGTTCTATGATTATGAAAGCGATCGAGCAGTTCTTGAGAGATATTCTTTGGTCTGAACTGGATGTACTTGTGATCGATATGCCTCCAGGAACTGGTGATGCACAGCTTTCACTTGCACAAGCTGTACCTGTGACTGCGGGTATCACTGTAACAACACCACAAGAGGTTTCTCTTGATGACAGTAGACGTTCATTGGACATGTTCCAAAAACTACATATTCCAACTGCGGGTATCATTGAAAATATGAGCGGATTCATCTGTCCTTCGTGTGATACTGAGTCTGATATCTTTGGTATGGGTACAACAGAACCAGTAGCTAAAGAGTATGATACAAATGTGGTCGCTCGTATTCCGATAGAGCCAGCAATTAGAGTAGGTGGAGATACTGGTATGCCAGTCACCTATCACAAACCAGACTCTGAAACGGCTAAGCGTTATCAGGAAGCTGCAACGAACCTTCTTGCATTTATAGATAAAGTAAATGCTGAAGGTGGAGCAGATAACTCTAGTGTACAACCCACAACACCTCCAGGTGTAAGTGCTTGTAGTACTGGTGCAGGAGCAGCTTCTGCACCAGCAAAGGAAAAAACTGAAGGCGAAAGCTGTGGAACAGGCTGCGGCTGCCACTAAATTTTCACATTTTTTTGCATTTATGACCGAATCGCTTTGTTGCGTTCGGTCATAAATATTCAGTATACTCTCTCACTTCACTCATACCACTCAATCCAATCTCTAGTAAACATCATTTAACACAAGTGCAACTTAGTCGCATTTAATAAAGTTTCAGTTATAATCCCGCCATGAAAATAGAAGAACTTATCAAAGATAAAAATATCAAGCTTACCACTGCAAGAGTAAAGCTTTTAGAGATCTTAAAAGAAGCGGACAGACCTTTATGTTATGAAGAGATCAAAAATGATATCTCTATGGATAAAGCGACTTTTTATAGAAATATTTCCAAATTTGAGGAAGAGGATATATTGAATGCTTTTGAGTCCAATGATAAAAAAAGATACTTTGAGGTCAAATTAAATCCGCATGCACATTTTGTTTGTGTAAAGTGTAATAGTGTAGAGTGCATTAAAAATATTGATATCACATTGCCACATTATGAAATTAATAATGTGATTATCAACGGTACATGTCCGTCATGTTTAACATCAGTGTAATTTACGAATAGTTTAACACCTTATTTAATTTAATCATACGAAAGGAGACAATTTTTATGAAACTAAAACAGTCTGTGAAGTTACTACTTATTGCTCTTTTTGTATGGACATCTCAGAGTACAACCATTCATTTTCAACATCATGAGCTGGAGGAGATCTCAGAATGTAACGTCTGTGATACATCCCAGAAGATGAAGCTTTATCAACACAATAGACATGTGGTTGTGAGTAATGAGAACCTTGCTGTAAAAATAAGAAGAGAAGTGGAAAAGGTTGTTGTTAATTCAAGCTTTGACTATACAGGTGTACCACAATTTAAGCAGATTGATATTGTGAAACATTCACAATATAATGATAACTCCGTATTACTTGGGTTTAATGCTACTGCACCTCCAGTATATTTTGCATAATCAAGAAATAATTCAACAAAAACCATTTTCAAAAACAAAAAATATTAATAATTAAGGACAATACACTATGAAAAAAATAGTATTAACAAGTATGCTTTGTGCAGGACTCTCTTATGGTGATATAGCACAACTTTTAGAAGAAGACAAAAGAACGTTTGACAGTTCAAAATATATTCCGGATATCTCGCTCATTACGGATTTCTCTTATGTAAACAATAGCATTAAAGATGATGAGTTGTCTCATCTCGGACTTCCTGGTATCGCACATGGACTCTATGCAGAGCATGCGCACGGTGGAAGCAATGAGGCTACATATAATGCAAACCAGGGATTTAATTTTAACTATGCGGAACTGATACTCTCAAGCAATGTGGATCCATTTTTCAGTATGGATGCTACGTTTCACTTCAGTGAAAATGGTGTCGAAGTAGAGGAGGCTTATTTTACCTCGACAGCACTGGGACACGGACTGAGATTAAGAGGTGGTAAACTGCTTTCAAATTTCGGATATATCAATGCGCAACACCATCACTATTGGGATTTTGGGGATATGCCACTCGTCTATGAATCATTTTTGGGAACGCACGGGATCAACGAATTGGGTGCTCAGATGCAATGGACAGCGCCAACACCATTTTATCTTATGGCAGGGTTTGAGGCACTTCAAGGTGAAAATGAACAGATGTTTGGAAATGAATCATATAAGGATGGTGAGGGTGAAGCAATTATAGATGGTTCAACAGCACCATCTCTATACGTTGGGTATGTGAAATCCTCTTTTGATATGGGTGATACTACCATTTTTGGTGGACTGTCATATGCTCAAGGAGATTCAATGCTAGACCATAGTGACGACCATGAAGATCCTCATGTATTTAGTGGTGATAGCAAGCTTTATGGGGCTGATCTAGTAGTTCTTCATTCTATTGATTCATATAGCTCTATAAAATGGCAAACTGAGTGGTTAAGCAGAGAGATGGACGGTACACAATATAATTTAGATCCTAATGATATAACAAGCATCCAAACATCTCCAAGTATAAATAAAAAACAGAGCGGACTCTATTCTCAGCTGATCTATACTCATGACAAAAATTGGAGAATGGGCGTTAGATATGATACAATTTATCAAAATGATATTTCAAAGGATGGTGTCGATATGAATGAAGTTGATGATTTCAACAAGTACTCCGCAATGATTGAATACCACACGAGCGAATTTGCACGTTTTAGACTTCAATATAATCGTAATGAAGCTATGTACAATGAAGCGGGTTTAAGACAAAACCTCGATACGATTATGTTACAGGCAAATATTGCTATCGGTGCGCATGCGGCACACTCTTTCTAATATGAAAAAGATACTTGTTTTACTAACACTTCTACCTCTGTCTTTGTTCGCTAAACTCACTATAGCGGTGAGTTATCCCTATATTGGTGCATTGACAAAAACGATAGGTGGAGAAGATGTCAAGGTAACAGTTTTAGCAAAAGGCAAGTGGGACCCTCACTTTATCATCCCTCGTCCTTCACTTATTAGCAAGATGAGAAATGCAGACGCAGTGATCATGAATGGCGGACAGCTTGAGATAGGCTGGCTCCCTCCTATCATTAATCGTGCCGGTAATCCAAAAACGATGCCCAATACGAAAACGTTTTTAAACCTTTCGCACCATATCAAGCTTATCAACAAGCCAAAAAGTGTTGACAGGAAACATGGGGATATTCATCCTGACGGGAATCCGCATTTTCATATCAGTCCGAAAAATATCTTGATCTTGGCAAAAACCATAGAAGAGTTTCTTAGCAGAATAGATACAAAAAACAGAGATACGTATAAAAAAAACTATCATGATTTTTCTAAAGTTTGGCATCAGAAAATGGCTCTTTGGAAGAAGAAAATGAAGGACAAAAAGGGCTTGAAAGTCATTCAGTTTCATGATAATCTTGCGTATTTTAATAAAGAGTATGGTCTTGTGAATATAGGAACGATTGAACCGCTTCCGGGGATCCCACCCTCTTCAAAACATACGATTGAGATCATTAAGCTTATCAAAAAAGAGCAGCCGTGCTGTATTTTACATGATGTTTATCACTCGACAAAAACAGCTGATTTTATAAGCGACAAAACTGGTATCAAGGTCATTCTTATGCCACATGATATAGAAGCACTTGAAAATATTGATAACCTGAGTGCTCTTTTTGACTATCTTACAGGTGCGATAAAATGATAGATATTTTGCTCATTCCCATTCTTTTGGTTGTTGTGCTTGTGATGCTTCATGCCTACTTTGGTATGGAAATTTTAAAGCGGGGGATTATCTTTACAGACCTTGCTATTGCTCAGTTTGCAGCGCTTGGTTCATCGATCAGCCTGGGGTATTTCCATGAAGAGTACTTTTATCTTTTGACCCTGAGTTTTGCTTTGTTGTGCGCTTTTTTGATCGCTTTTACTTCGACTAGAAAACTTCATTTGGAAGCATTTATAGGGATCCTTTATATTTTGGGTGCCAGTGGAATCATGATGGTCCTTTCACACTCCTCTGAAGGTATGGAGCATTTCAAATCACTTCTTGCAAGCGATATACTTTTCACACCCCTTAATGATGTTTTGCAAAGTATTATTATCTATACTTTCATTGCCATGGCACTCTACTTTGTCTACCCGAAACTAAGCGGGTTTTTTAGGGAACTCTTTTTCTTCTCGCTTCTTGCGATCACAGTCACTTCTTCCGTTTCACTTGCAGGTGTTTTTGTGGTGTTTGTACTTCTTATTGCACCACCCTTTGTTTCTCTTTCTTTAAATGTGCAAAGACCATTGTTCAGCAGTTTTATTTTTGGATGGTTCTTTAGTATCGGTGCCATTATCATATCTTATTTTTATGATTTACCGACAGGTTACAGTATTGTCTTTATGGGTGCACTTCTCACTGTTATTATCGTCATGATGGCATCCAAAAGCGAGCAGAAAAAATGATCTCTCTGATCATTTTTTGAGTGATTGCATATTTATTTCGCTACAATACATAAAAATAAACATATGGACAACACAATGACACCAGCAGAAAAACTCAAAAACCTATTAGAACTTGAGATCATTCCAGATTTGGAAGTAGCGATTGACGAACTTTTTGCAGCCATAGACAAAGCAAAATCTGCTTCAAAAGAACAAAAAGAAGACCTCGAAGAGATGCGAGAGATGCGAACAGAATGTTTTGCGATCATCGAAGAACTTGGACGTAATGAGCTTGAAGAAGAAGAGATAGAAGAACTCCTTGCTGAACTAGTCGATATGAAGACGGAAGAATAGGCGAGTATAACCTTTTTCAAAAGGAACGGAGCGAGTTTGTAGTTATAAAATGATCAAAACTTGATTTCTCTATTGACATTTTAATATTAATTGATATAATATCACCGCTTTTTAAAAATTTAAAATACAAGGAAAAAAAATGAAAAAAGTTTCACTATCAATCGTTGCACTATTGGCAATGAATACATTTACATTTGCAGGTGGGGATTTCACTACTCCGGTAGAACCGCAGGTCACTATACCAGAAGTCGATGAATCAACTGGATCTTTTTATGTAGGTGCAGGTTATACATATATAAATTTAGATGCTTCAGGGAACTTTGGTGAGCACGATGGTGATGCAACACTTTTACTGGCAGGTTACAACTTCAACCAATATATCGGTGTAGAGGCTAGATATGCCGGTTTAACTGACTGTCTTGAGAATGCTGCTATCTATGCGAAGCCAATGTACCCAATCGGTGATGCTAAAGTATACGCACTGCTTGGATACGGAGAAACTACATTTGACAAGGGTCCTTCATTTTCAGAAAGTGGTTTCCAATGGGGTCTAGGTGCAAACTATGCAGTGACTGAAAATATCGGCGTATTTGCAGACTATACAAAACTGTATGATGATACAGGATTTGATAATGTTGCTGTTAAAGAAGATGTTACAGTCGATGCTATCAACGTAGGTGTAACGTATACTTTTTAAGTAGATATATCTGTGGTGGCTGTTCAGATTTTCTCTGGCGGCCACAGACTTTTTTTAAAAATAATTTTATATTTTCTATAATAACTAGAGAATTTTTTCCCTTCATAAATTCATAAATTTTTTATCCCTCTTTTATTGTTTTAAACTTAAGTCTATTTTTAGCCTTTTTACACTATAGTTCGTTATCAACCTCTCGGGGCGCTAATACCTTTTAACAAGGGTATGGGCTGAGATAGCATTAAAAGTGCTTGTCCCGCTGAACTTGAACTGGTTAGGACCAGCGTAAGGAAGAGAATTGTGACTAATTATATAAATTTTAAAACTTAGAATTTATCTGCTTTTTTACTCCTCTTCCCATAAATTTAATAGATAATTAAAAGGGAATACAATGACAAAACCATACAAAGATACATTAACCACTTCAAATGAGTTGCTTACTCGTGATCCGTTTCCGGCTTCACAGAAAGTATATTTACAGGGTGAAATACATAAAGATATAAGAGTACCGGTACGTGAGATCACTTTAGGTGATGAATCAAAACTCAGAGTCTACGATACATCTGGTCCATACACAGACCCAAGTGTAGATATTGATGTCGGTGAAGGGATCCCTGCTATCCGTAAAGAGTGGATCGTCGGGCGTGGTGATGTAGAAGAGTATGAAGGACGCATCATGGCGCCTGAAGACAATGGTTACAACACTGATGAACAACTTGAATTTGTAACAGCAGGAGCAAAAGGGCTTGTACGTACACCGCTTCGTGCGAAAAAAGGCAAAAACGTTTCTCAGCTTTGGTATGCAAGACAAGGAATCATTACACCAGAGATGGAGTTCATTGCAATTCGTGAAAACCAAGATAGAGCGATGAATGAAATGTACCTTCAAGATGAAGAGAGAGAAACCAGACTTAAAGGTGAAAATTTTGGTGCAAACCTCCCAGAGGTGATCACACCTGAGTTTGTACGTCAAGAAGTAGCAGCCGGTCGTGCGGTTATTCCTTGTAATATCAATCACCCGGAAGTTGAACCTATGATCATCGGCCGTAATTTCCTTGTAAAAGTAAATGCAAACATCGGTAACTCGGCAACAACATCAAGTATTGCTGAAGAGGTAGAGAAGATGGTATGGTCAACACGTTGGGGTGGAGATACAGTCATGGATCTCTCAACAGGTAAAAACATCCATACAACCCGTGACTGGATCCTACGTAACTCTCCAGTGCCTATCGGGACAGTGCCTATCTATCAAGCACTTGAAAAAGTAAACGGTATCGCTGAAGATCTGACATGGGAAGTATTCCGTGATACACTCATCGAACAGGCAGAACAAGGGGTAGATTACTTTACCATTCATGCCGGGCTTTTACTGCACCATGTACCAATGACAACGAAGCGTGTGACGGGTATTGTTTCTCGTGGTGGAGCAATCATGGCAAAATGGATGATACATCATCACCAAGAGAACTTCTTAAATACACACTTTGAAGATATCTGTGAAATTATGAAAGCGTATGATGTAACTTTCTCTCTTGGTGATGGATTACGCCCAGGTTCTGGAGCAGATGCAAATGATGAAGCACAGTTTGCTGAACTTAAAGAGCTGGGACGTTTAACACAAATTGCTTGGAAGCATGACGTTCAAACGATCATCGAAGGTCCTGGTCACGTGCCAATGCATATGATCAAAGATAACATGGATAAACAGCTTGAGTGGTGTCATGAAGCGCCGTTCTATACACTTGGGCCCCTAACTACAGATATCGCGCCAGGATATGACCACTTCACGTCAGGGATCGGTGCAGCAATGATCGGTTGGTACGGGTGTGCGATGCTTTGTTATGTAACACCTAAAGAGCACTTGGGACTTCCAAATAGAGAAGATGTAAAAGAGGGACTGATTACCTATAAAATAGCTGCACACGCTGCAGATGTTGCTAAAGGACACCCTGGAGCACGTGCCAGAGATGATGCGATGAGTAAGGCAAGATTTGAGTTTAGATGGGTAGATCAGTTTAATATCGGTCTTGATCCTGAACGTGCACGTGATTACCATGATGCGACACTTCCTATGGAAGCAGCAAAAGTGGCACACTTTTGTTCAATGTGTGGACCAAAGTTCTGTTCTATGAAAATCTCTGCAGATGTACGTGAGTATGCAGATAGTTTAGGTACAGATGTAGAGAGTGCCAAGAAACAAGGGATGGATGAAATGTCTATGAAGTTTAAAGAGATGGGTTCAGAAGTCTATGTTGAAGCAGACAAGATAGAAGAAAAGTAAAAACATGAATATAGGTATTGCAGGTGCTGGTTTAGTAGGTAGGGTGTTAGCACTTAATCTACTGCAACGTGGCCACACAGTCACACTTTTTGATGAAGATACAGCCTATGGAGATAAAGCTGCAGGAATGACTGCAGCTGGTATGTTGGCTGTCTTTGCTGAATTAGAGAGTGCAGAGTCTGTCATTTTTGACCATGGAAATCGCTCTATTTCCCTTTGGCCGGCTCTGTTAGAACAGGTTGGTATTGCAGATGCGTATCAGCAAGAGGGCAGTATTATTACAGCACATCCTCAAGATTATAATGAGTTAGATCATTTTATCGATACGTTAAAATCGAAGGTAGAAAAAGCATCAGAAATAAAACTTCTGGACAGACAAGCATTGACACAACTTGAACCAGATTTGGATCAACATGCCAAAGCTTTCTATATACCACATGAAGGACAGGTAGATGCACAGCGTTTTATGAAAGCTTCAAGTGATTATTTGCTTGCACATTCTGACGTTACGTGGCACCAAGAGTCTAAAGTGACCCATGTCTCAGATGGTACTGTTACAGTAGGTGATGAGAGTAAAACATTTGATTGGGTATTTGATGCACGAGGACTTGGTGCTCAAGAAGAAATGGATGGTTTGCGTGGTGTACGTGGGGAGGTATTCTGGCTTGATGCTCCTGAGGTAAACATAACCAGACCCACACGTATGTTGCACCCCCGCTATAAAATCTATATCGTCCCACGGCCTAATAACAGGTATGTCATCGGTGCGACTGAGATAGAGAGTGAAGATAAAAGTCCAATGTCTGTACGTTCAAGTCTGGAGTTACTCTCAGCAGTCTATAGTATGCACTCAGGATTTGCAGAAGCACGTATTGTCAATATGCTTACAAATTGTCGTCCTACACTTAGAGATAATTTGCCAAAGATTGAACATACTACAAAAATGACACGTATTAATGGACTATACCGACATGGTTATCTATTGGCACCGGCGGTAGTAGAAGAAGCGTTGAATGGAGGAGTAAACAGATGATAAAAGTATCAGTGAACGGTGAAGTAAAAGAGCTTGAAGAAAATTTAAATGTAAGTCAGATGATAGACGCACTTGAATATAAAGTCAAAGGTTTTGCTGTTGCTGTCAATACTACTTTTGTTCCCATTGCCAAGTATGATCAGACAATTATAAAAGAGGGAGATACCATAGATATTTTGGCTCCCGTACAAGGTGGATAAAATGACTAAACACATAGAGACCAATGATACATGGCAGATAGGCGGAAAAACGTTAAGCAGTAGACTGCTTATAGGTTCTGCACTTTATCCAAGTCCGGCCAATATGGAAGATGCTATTAGAATTTCAGGTGCCCAAATTGTTACAGTGTCTTTGAGACGGCAAGCCGCAGGTGAAGGTGGGGGTAACCCATTTTGGGATATTATCAAATCTTTAGGCATAGAGGTATTGCCGAATACAGCAGGTTCACACTCTGCCAAAGAAGCTATCACCACAGCGCAGATGGCCAGAGAGGTTTTTGGTACGAACTGGGTAAAGCTTGAAGTGATAGGAGATCAGTACAATTTACAGCCAGACCCTTTTGAAACGGTAAAGGCAGCTGAAGTCCTTATCAAAGAAGGATTTGAAGTGTTTCCTTATACCACGGATGATCTGGTTGTTGCAAAGCGTTTAGCAGATGTGGGCTGTAAGATTATTATGCCATGGGGATCTATGATCGGTTCAGGGAAGGGATTGATGAATCCGGACAACCTTGTAGCCATTCGTAAGCAGTTTCCAGACCTGCAATTGGTTGTTGATGCCGGTATAGGAAAACCTTCCCATGCAGCACAAGCGATGGAGCTAGGGTACGATGGTGTGCTGCTTAACTCAGCCATAGCTTTGGCACAGGATCCTGTAAAAATGGCAGATGCTTTTAGATTGGCTGTTGAGGCCGGACGTTTGGGGTATGAAGCAGGCGTAATGAAAGAGCGTGAGTTCGCTTCACCTTCTACACCTACTGTCGGTACACCTTTTTGGCATCAGTTTAATTAATATAAAACTTCTCTACGCGCATTTAAGGATTATGATAGCTTATTTCTTGTATAAGTGGGTATCAATCTCTCGGGGTGCTAAATCTTTTAAGATTTAAGCTGAGATAGCCTAAAAAAGCTTGACCCGTTGAACTTGAACTGGATAATACCAGCGTAGGGAAGAGAATCGTATATAAACGTCTTCGATACATCATGTATCATTTTTTATCTACTTTTTCTCCCTTTTTTCATATACATATTTTAAGGGGAATACAATGAAAACAAAAATTTTAACTGGTTCGATTATTGCAGCCTATGCATTATTGAACACACCGGCATTTGCAGAAGAGGTAACACTTGATCCAATTGTTGTGAGTGCTGATTTTAGGGAAGCAAAGCTATCAGAAACTGCAAATAGTGTATCTGTTATAGGTGAAGAAAAAATTTACGATAAAGCATCAGCTGGTTTTGAAGAAGTAATAGGTAAAACACCAAATGTAAACTTTGCAAGTGGTGCATCAAGAGCACACTATATCCAAATTCGTGGTATTGGTGAAAGAAGTCAGTTTGCAACTCCTGTTAATCCGTCTGTAGGTATCAATATTGATGGGATTGAGTTTAGTCAGAGTGCTTTAGCTGTAACACTTTTTGATGTCAAGCAAATAGAAGTTTTACGTGGTCCACAGGGAACAACATTTGGAGCAACCGGTATGGCGGGGGTTATCAATATTCAAAGCAACGAACCAACAAAAGAGACTGAAGGTCATATCGAAGCAACAGTTGGCAACTATAATACTAAATCATTGGGTGCAGCTGTAGGTGGAACGCTTATTGAAGATACGCTACTGGGTAGATTTTCAATCTATAAAAATACCAGTGATGGTTTTATGAAAAATTGGCATATAGACAGTCAGGGTAATGAAATTAGTCAAGATGATACCAATAACATAGACGAATTAACAGCAAAAGCAAAGTTACGTTGGTTTGCATCTGATAATCATACGATAGATCTGAATTATATGCATCTTGATGTTGATAACGGTTACGATGCTTTTAGTCTTGATAATACAAGAACAACGCATTCAGATGAACAAGGTAAAGACACACAAGAAACAGATGCATTTTCTTTAAAATCAACCTATCAACTCAATCCAAAGATGCACTTAGTATCTAAAGTTAGTCATAGTGCTTCAGATCTTGAATATAGTTATGATGAAGATTGGTCTTATGTTGGGGAGTTTAATGCAAGCCTTGAGCCTTATAGTTATTTTGACCAGTATCTTAGGGATCGTGAGCAAACAGATATGGATGTAAGATTGGTATCAGATGAAGAAGGTCGTATTTTTAATGGTTCTACAGATTGGACGATGGGAGTGTATCTTAAAAACTACAGTGAAGATTTAACTAGAAACCGTAGAAAAGAAGATGTATACGTTCTATTTACCAATGAATATAAAACTAAAAATAGAGCAATCTATGGTCAATTAGATAGTACTTTAACATCAAAGTTAACACTGACAACAGGTCTTAGAGCCGAAAAATGGGAAGTAAGCTATAACGATTCAGATAATGTGAATATCAATACTGACGAAAATTTATTTGGTGGGAAAATAGGGTTACAATATCAACATGACAATACACACCTATATTACGTGAGTCTTTCTAAAGGATATAAGCCTGGTGGTGTGAATGCAGGTGATGTACCTTCTCCTGAATATAAAGATTATCAAACTGAAACACTGTGGAATATTGATGCAGGATTAAATGCTAATTATTTTGAGAATAAGTTGATCAGCAGACTTAACCTTTTTTATGGAAAAAGAAAGGATCAACAAGTTAAAGTTTATTCAGCTGAGCAATTTGAATTCACTGATTATTTGACTAATGCAGCAGAAGGTCATTATTATGGATTAGAAGCTGAGCTTGATTATTATCCTAATGATAATGTACATTTTTATGGTAGTCTTGGTTTGTTGAAATCAAAGTTTGATGAGTATGCAGAGTATGATGATCAAGGTGACTTAGTTCCTTCATCTTTGGAGGGTAGAGCACCAGCACATGCCCCAGAATATCAGTATAATATAGGGGTTGACTATAGATTCGTTGAAAATTGGACATTGAAAGCTAATGCAGAAGGTAAAGATAGTTTTTATTTCTCAAATACACATAATGAGGAATCAGAGTCATATACACTCTTTAATAGTAGTTTGGAGTATACACATGAGAATTGGACAGCTACATTATGGGTGAAAAATATAACTGATGAAGATTATTATGTCAGAGGATTCTATTGGTATCAAGACCCTGCTATAGGGTATGAAGAATCTCGTTATACACAGTTTGGTGCACCAAGAACAGTTGGTTTTACAGTAGCATACGATTTTTAATCTGTGCTATAATATATGATGTTTAAACTCATCCAAATCTTACTTTTAACTCTACTTTTTAGTATCACTTCAATAGCAAGTGATACTAAGCCCACCCTTACCATATACACGTACGATTCATTTACAGCTTCTTGGGGCCCTGGACCTAAGATAAAAGAAGCTTTTGAAAAAGAACATAACTGTAATGTAAAGTTTGTAGGTATGTCCAGTTCCATAGGTGCGTTAAGAAAGATACAGCTTGAAGGTAAAAACACCAAGGCAGATATTTTACTTGGGCTAGACACCAACATTGCACAAGCTGCCAACAAAACCGGACTGTTTGCCAAACATGATCTGGATACTTCGAATCTAGATTTGCCTGTTCCCTATACAGATGAGTATTTTGTACCGTATGATTACAGTTATATGGCTTTTGTTTATGATGAAAATAAGGTGAAAAATCCTCCAATGTCATTTGAAGCACTTGCTGCTATGCCGGAAGATTTTAAAATCGTTATCCAGGATCCTAGATCATCTACCCCCGGGCTTAGTTTGCTTTTATGGGTCAAGGAGATTTATAAAGAGAAAGCAGGGGAGTATTGGAAAAGACTTGCTCCTCATATACTGACCATCACTAAAGGCTGGTCCGAGGCTTATGGCCTGTTTTTAAAAGGAGAAGCAGATATGGTCTTATCTTATACGACATCTCCAGCCTATCACATTATAGAAGAGAACAGAACGAACTTTAAAAGTGCACATTTCGAAGAGGGACATTATGGACAGATAGAAGTTGCAGCTATGCTCAAGTCTTCTAAACATAAAGATCTGGCAAAAAAATTCTTACATTTTTTGCATAGTGAAACATTTGCAGAGATCATCCCTACTGCAAACTGGGCCTATCCTGTTGTTAAAACAAAACAAGGGTTACCGAAAGTATTTAAAACACTGACGCAGCCATCCAAAATGATCTTACTTGATGGTAAAACAGTTGAAACTCATAGAAAAGCGATCATCAGCGAATGGCTTCACTCATTGGAAAGATAAAGATGTTACAAGAAGCAAAAAGATTGAAATATTCGCTGCTTCCGGGAGGATTAGTCTCTCTCTTATTGCTAGGGTTTGCCTTTGTATTGTTCTTCATACTTTTTTTCTCACAAGAGGATGCCTCTGTAGCACAACTTGACAGTAGAGTCTTTTCACTTTTAAAATTTACACTGTACCAAGCCTTTTTATCGACACTGTTATCGCTGTTGGTAGGTTTGGTTTTAGCCTGGAGTCTGGCACATCAGTCAAACTTTAAAGGGCGGTCTCTACTGGTAGCACTCTTCTCCTCCTCTTTGGTCTTACCGACACTTATTGTGGTATTTGGACTTATTTCTGTACTTGGACGTAATGGATGGGTCAACCAACTGAACCTATATCTTTTTGATCACTCCTTTGGTTCTTATCTTTATGGATTAACCGGAATCCTGGTAGCACATGTCTATCTGAATGCTTCCTTTGCTTCAAGGTCCTTACTGCATGTTTTTGAATCTATCCCTAAAGAGAAGTACAAGCTTGCAAAAAGTTTGAACTTTACAACGTTTCAACGGTTTATGTATGTGGAGTGGCCGGCGCTGCGTACGACACTGTTAAGCATCGGATCGACCATATTTCTTTTGTGCTTTACCTCATTTGCCATCGTACTTGTACTTGGTGGTTCACCTGCATATAATACTTTGGAAGTGGCTATCTATGAAGCGGTAAAACTTGATTTTGACATAGGCATGGCTTTGAAAATAGCACTGATCCAACTTGCAGTGACTACCTTACTTGTACTTTTTTCATCCAACTTTAGAACCGGTGTAGGCAATGTAAAAACAAACACATTGATCATACCTTGGTCTGAGTCAAAACATGTCAAACGATTTCAAGTAGCCATTATCAGTCTGTTTTCCCTGTTTTTTATCTTACCTCTACTTGCTATCATCGTTGATGGAATAGGTGCAGATTTTACAAGGATACTCTCAGCACCTCTTTTTATCAAATCTTTTTTTACGAGTATTGGACTCGCAACAGTTTCAAGTATATTGACCGTACTTTTCGCACTCTTTTTAAGTGATACAAAAAGAAACTTTACCCTGAAACATCGTTTGCCGGATAGTACTTTCTCAAAAATTCTAAATATCATCGTTTCCTTTTCAGGGAACCTGTATCTTGCTGTTCCATCATTGATCATGGGGTTGGGGTTTTTTCTTTTGTCACAAACCTATGAAGCTCCGATGGCTGTATGGTCGACTATAGCACTTCTCACGGCAAATGTACTCATGTCATTGCCTTTTGCCTTGGCTGTTTTAGCACCTGTGATGCAAAAGACTGCACAAAGATATGATAAGCTTGTCTTTTCGTTAAACTTGAATCCATTGCAAAGATGGGTTTATTGTGAATACCCTTACTTAAAGTCATCTATTGGCTATGTTTTTGCCTTGTCTTTTTGTTTTTCACTAGGGGATTTAGGTATCATAGCATTGTTTGGATCTGATGATTTTTCAACCTTGCCTTGGTATTTATATCAGCTTATGGGGTCTTACCGAACAAGTGATGCTGCGGGAGTTGCTTTGATACTCTTAGCCATCACACTATGTGTATTTATTTTGTTACCAAGAGTATTTAGGAGTAGCGTTGCTAAACATAACTGATTTAAAGTACCAGCATAAAAATGCTGATGATATCTATGAGTATTCTATGTACGTGAAGCCTAAAGAAATAGTAGCGATACTGGGTCAAAGCGGGAGTGGGAAATCCACACTTCTTGACTTATTGGCAGGATTCCTGCATGTACAAAGCGGCAGTATTGTGTTAGATGAACATGAATTGACAGAAGAGAGTGTTGAAAGTAGGCCCATTAGCATCTTATTTCAAAACCACAACCTGTTTGAGCATTTATCGGTACAAAAAAATATACTTTTAGGCATAAGCAAAACACTCAAAAGTACTCAAGAAGCGTTAGAAAAAGTAAAAAAAATACTCAAAGAAGTAGGTCTTGAAAAATATGAGCATACCATTGTCTCATCACTTTCGGGAGGACAACAACAGCGTGTTGCATTGGCACGTGTACTGATACGCCGTGAGCCTATATTACTTTTAGATGAACCCTTTACAGGATTGGATGCCGATACAAGGATTGCGATGCTTGATCTGGTCAAAAAGATCACACATGAAAATAACTTACACACTATTATGATCACGCATGAGATAGAAGATGGTGAACGTATTGCAAGCAGAGTGTATAAATTAGAGAATCAAAAGCTTGTGGAACAATGATAGATCAGCTGAAACAATACACACTTTTTGAAAACAAAGAGATAGACTCATATCATTTACTCGAAAAGCAGGGTTATTGTAATGAAAATTATGTGATCCATAGTGAAGAAAAAAGATATATTGTACGAAAGTTCATTCGAACAGATGTAGACAGAAAATTTGAATTTAAAATACAACAAATGGCCTTTCAAAAAGGTATAGCAGCAGAGCCTTTACTTTTGGATGAAGAAAATGCATTGGCAATATCAGCATACGTAGAGGGTATACATAAAGAGAGTTTAGAAAAAAACGATCTGCATCGGTTTGCAGAAGTCTTGAAAAAAGTTCATACTTTAACAATAGAAAGGGACCCTCTATTGTTAGAACCATTGCTAGAGACAAGATCAAAAGCTGTAGAGGATGCATTTGAAACCCTAAAAAATTTCCCCTCTGAATGGGTATTGTGTCACAATGACCTCAATCCTCGTAATGTACTCTTTTCAGAAACGATCCAATTGATAGACTGGGAAGATGCCGCGGTCAACGACAGGTATTTTGATCTGGCATCGGTATGTGTTGAGTTTGATCTAAACAAAGAAGATGAAGCTTATTTTTTAAAACGTTATTTTACTAGAGAAAATGAAATTAATGATGAAAAACTCAAGGCGTATAAAATCATTTATAAAGCCTTATGCACTCAATGGTTTGAAACCTTAGAGAAGAAAAGCTAAAATTAGCAGCCGCCTGATCCGCAAGGTGACTGGCCTGTAGCAAAAAAACGTGCTGTGACGGTATCCATAGTTGAAATGTGTGTTTGAAGCCAGGCAGGTAACGTTTCTATAAAATAGATCTTTAATGCCTGTATATCTCTATGCTGCTGCCAGTGGGAAAATAGATCGCGCATCTCTTGGAGTGCTCTGTCATGTTCACCTTTATGTGCAAGGTAAGGAGGGAAATGCATCTCTTGCATTTTGACCTCTTCATTTTGGAAATGGATCACGGTATGTTCTATCCATTGAGTATACAGATCATCTATAACTGCAGCACTCTCTTCACTTCCGTCATAGGCTAAAATATGTTCAAAAATATTGTTAATGATATCCACATCCTCTTTATGGACTTCATTCATAAAGTCCATATCGACCTGTGGTATCTCATGATATTCTATAAGCATAGGTTTCCTACTCTACCGTTACAGACTTAGCAAGGTTTCTAGGCATATCTACATCATTCCCAAGTCTTACAGAAATTTCAAGTGCAAGCAGTTGTGTTACTACCATCATTTCAAAAAATTCCAACATAGGATGAGAATCATATATTGTTTGTATGAAATCATCCGCGAGTTCAAAAGGTTCTGGAGAGATGGCACAGATCGTTGCATCTCTGGCACTCAACTCCTCTACGTTTGATTTGATCTTATCATAGTGCATAGTCTTTGGCATCAGTGCGATGGTAAAAAGTTCACTGTCCGCAAGGGCGATAGGCCCATGTTTCATCTCACCGGCAGGATACCCTTCCGCATGTAAGTAACTTATCTCTTTCAGTTTTAATGCACCTTCGAGTGCAAGAGGAAAGAAAATATCTCTACCGATAAAGAAAAATCCATGTCCATGTAGATAATGTTTAGAGAGTCTATTTAGTTTGGCATGCAAGGTATCAGTGACTATCAATGCTTTTGGGGTTTGCAGCATTGCAGCGATCTCACTCTTGAGTATCTCTTTTGAAACCGTGCTTTTTTCTTGACCCACATAAAGAGCCAGCATCCACAGTACCATGGTCTGTGTTGCAAAAGCTTTGGTACTTGCAACCCCTTTTTCTATACCGGCTCTTGTTAAGATGGCAGCATCACTTTCACGAACGATAGAAGAATTATCTACATTACAGATACTCAGACTCTTCAGTCCTGCACGCTTTGCCATTTTAAGGGCTTCGAGTGTATCTGCAGTCTCACCACTTTGTGAAATAGTGATGAAGAGAGTGTCTTTTGTCAGTAAGGGTTCTTTATATCTGAACTCAGAAGCGATCTCTACATCACATCTGATCTTTGCGATACGTTCAAAGAGATAGGCAGACGCCAGGGCAGAATGGTAGCTGGTACCGCAGGCACAGATCTTAATAGCTGAGATCCCTTCAAAGCAGTTTTTATCGAGTTCATCAAAAGCAATGGCATCATCAACCACACGGCCCATCATCGTTTCACTCATCACACGACTCTGTTCATAGATCTCTTTTTCCATGAAAAATCGGTATCCGTCTTTTTGTGCAAGTATTTTATCAGCACTTAGTGTTTGTGTGGTGAAACTCGTACTTCCATTTTTGTCAAAGAGATGCACCTTGCCATCTTGGACATAACCATACTCACCATCTTCAAGATAATATACCTCTTTTGCTTTACCGATCACAGGAGTGTCCGAAGAAGCAAAATAAATTTCATCTTCATCAAATCCTATAAGCATAGGAGAACCGTTCTTTGCAAAGAACATAGTATCAGGCGCTGCCTTGGTGATGAGCAGTGTCGCGTAGGCGCCATCTAGCCTTTTGATCGTTTTTTCAAAAGCAGTAAAAGCTTCATTCGATGTATTATAATATTTTTCAAAAAGATGTACGATCGTTTCTGTATCTGTCTGGCTCAGAAATTTTACACCTTCATTTTGTAGTTCATTTTTAAGCTCTTGATAATTTTCGATGATCCCGTTATGTACCACATAAGAGTATGCACCTAAGTGTGGATGAGCATTGAGTTCCGTTGGTTTACCATGGGTAGCCCATCTAGTATGACCGATAGAGATACCAAAACCTTCGCTTTCATACTTTTTGGTTTTTTCACGTAAATTGGACAATTTACCTATGGCTTTATACTCAGAAAGTTTATCCCCTTCAATGACTGCGATACCCGCCGAGTCATATCCTCTGTATTCAAGTTCCTGTAAGCCTTCAAGCAATATTTCTTTTTTCTCTTTTGGTCCTATATATCCGACAATTCCACACATATTATTGATTCCCTGTAAGTTTATCTATTATTGTATCGACATTATGACAAAACTTTCCATTCTTTTCAATAAGAAACAAGTCCCTTACACGTCTTTTAAGCGTATGAATTTTGGCAGTAGCGATGTCAATACCCATCTCATCAAAGAGTTTGATAACATAAGCAAGCAAACCTTTTTGGTTTTTACAGTTTAGATACATCACTGCATAGGTTTTCGAGTGTTCGCAATCGATCTTCAGTTCGTCTTTTCCTATAACAGGTACTGTCAGGGTACTCTTTTTTGTCTCATCAAATGAATCACGAAGAATTTCTTTAATATGCAGTACCTCTTCAGGGTTTACTTTGGTAGAAAAATCGATTTTAAAATATTTAAGATCATCAAAAAGTTTACATATGTCCATATGAACCACCTCAAGTGTTGAAAGTTTCCCTAAAAGATAAGAAATATTAAATGGTTTTCTGCGAGTCACTTCAATGGTCAAGTAGTTTATATTGCTTATTTTGAACGTATAATCTTCCGTTGTAAAAGCGTTTTTGGAGATGGAAACTATTTTTTGCAGGCTATAACGTAAAAAGAGTAGATCTGAAGGAATCTGTAATACTTTTTTTTGCTCTATTGGAGTCAATGTTTTGAATGCGGCATTCCGTTTGAGTGCCTCTTCTTTTTTGACCCGTTTTGCTGCTTCGTCCAGCCTAGTCTTATTATCCAAAATTTCGAGTGATTGTTGATAAAGTATTCTGATCAGTCTTGCATTAAATGAATTATATATGTCTTTACCTACACCATTCATATCTGCATAAGTTAGTATATAGATGAGATCCAAAAGTTTCTTAGTTTGAAAATGTGAGGCAAAATGTAAAACAGTGTTTTCATTGTAAATGTCATCACGTTGGGCTACTTTGCTCATCAATGTATGATATAAAATGAGTGTCTCACCCATCGCAATATGTTGAGGATCTAAATTCAGTTTCTCTGCAAAAACTTTAAAGAGAGATGCACCGACAAGGTGATGGTCTCTTTCTCGTCCTTTCCCTGCATCATGCAAGAAAGTGACAATTTTGAGCATGACTTTTTCTTCATCGTTCAGTGCTTCAAAAAGTGCTTTGATGAATGGATCCTCTATATTTTCCAAATGATACACACAACGTATCGAGTGCATATCAACTGCAAATTGATGGTATCCGTCAAATTGGGGGAGATTAATCGCTTTTCTCATAGGTGGAATCGTATAGCCCATGAGTCTTGCATAAGAGAGTACCTTGAGAGTGGAGTGACTGTATGGCTGATGGAAGATACTTTTGATAGTTTTATAGAGCAGTTCATCAGGACGTTCCGGTTTTTCTGCAGTAATTAACTTTTGTATGAAGGTTGGATGTGCATAAAAAGGCTTTTGTGCATGCGTAGAGAGCTGTTGAAGAAGTGCATTGAAATTTTGCTTTCCTTTTTTTGGGTAAAGATAGTTTTTTTCAGGATTATCGGCAATATACTCTTGGGTTAAAATATTGAGCCAGATCGTACTATAAAGGCTGATGATCTTTAAACTTTCAGTCACTTTTTTAGCACATTTCATTTGACCTCTTTTACCCTCCTCATAGCCAAGTAAACGAGCAATGTCAGGAATAAGTTCAAGACGTAACTGATCTTCTTTTTTGCCAGCAGTTAAGTGTAAAGCGGAACGTACCCGGAAAAGAAATTCCAATGCGATCCGGAAGGTACGATATTCTTTTTCATCCACTACATTAGCAGGAAGATTTTTGATATTATTCACATTATAAAGTATTTTTCCTATCCAGAAAACAAGGTTCGCATCACGAAAACCACCTGATCCATCTTTAAGGTTTGGCTCCATGGTAAGGGGGAATCTGCGGTGTTGTAATTCTCGTTCTTCTAGTTTAAGTTGTATGAATTCTTTTATATTGTCATGACGAATTTGAGAGATGGCATTTTGTGTTTCTGTCCAAATAAAAATGGAGCCTTCGATCATACGGGATTCGATCAGTGCTGTTTTGATCGTAATATCGGTTTTAGATACTTCATAGAGGTCATCAATAGTGTGTACCCTATGTCCTAGTTTTAAGCCTGTATCCCAAAGTATATAGAGTATTTTTTCGATGATCTCTTTTACGTTGTAAGCAGGTATATCCTTATAGACCAGCATGAGGTCTATATCCGAATGTACACATAGTTGTTCTCTTCCGTAACTTCCCAGTGCGACTAGCCCCAGAGGAATTGAGTTTTTCATCGGAAGATAATCCCCGAACATATCTCTGGTTGCAACCTTGTAGATGATCTTTAAAATACTGTCTATTTTTTTTGTATGCTTCACAAGAAAATCTTTACCTCCTGAAGTGGCAAAAGTTTCTTCAAGTGTATCAAAATAGAGTTTTATATCTTTTTTAAGCACTTTGGCGATCTCGAAATCTGCCGCTTTATTATAGAGTAATTCTTCTATTTGTGCTTCAAGTGTATTCATTTATTACTCCCCATAATGTTATATTGGTATAATACCCAAAAATAACTATGGATGTTCTCAGAATGGATTTGATACAAAAAGTACGTAACAAAGAGAGACTCACTCAAAAAGAGGGTGAAGCACTTTATGACTTAGATCTCTATACGCTTGGTGAGCTCGCCGATGAAATTCGTAGAGAGAAATACGGCAACAAAAGCTACTTTAATATAAACCGCCACATAAACCCTACCAATGTGTGTGCAGATGTGTGTAAATTTTGTGCCTATTCTGCAAGTAGAAAAAATCCAAACCAATACACCATGACACACGAACAGATCTTGGATATTGTAAAAAAATCGGTTCAAAACGGTGCAAAAGAGATGCACATTGTCTCCGCACACAATCCTAATGATGGTGTAGAGTGGTATATGGGTGCATTTAGAAAGATCAAAGAAGCGTTTCCTGACCTTCATGTCAAAGCCATGACAGCAGCAGAAGTAGATTTTCTGACAAGAGAGTATGGATACAGTTACGATGAAGTTCTAGATATGATGATCGAAAATGGCGTCGATTCTATGCCTGGTGGCGGGGCTGAGATCTTTGATGAAGAGGTACGTGAATATCTGTGTAAAGGAAAAGTGACTTCAGACCAGTGGATAGAGATACACCAAAAATGGCATGAAAGAGGAAGAGAAAGCAATGCTACTATGCTTTTTGGACATGTGGAAACGCGTGCACACCGTATAGACCATATGATAAGACTCCGTGATCTGCAAGACAAGACAGGTGGGTTTAATGCGTTTATACCGCTGGTCTACCAAAGAGACAACAATTTCCTCAAAGTGACAGATTTCCCTTCTGGACAAGAAATACTCAAAACCTATGCCATTTCTCGTATTATGCTTGATAATATTCCTCATATGAAAGCCTATTGGGTGACGGCATCGGTAAATCTGGCACTGATCGCTCAAGAGTTCGGCTGTGATGATCTGGACGGCACGATAGAAAAGGAGTCCATTCAATCTGCAGCAGGTGCACAGAGCAGTCATGGAATGGATCTGAATGATTTTGTAGCCTTGATCAAAAACACCGGCTTCCAACCCATAGAGCGCGACAGTCTTTATCATGAATTAAAAGCCTATTAGTATGGAAAAACGCTATTATCCCTATGAAGATTTTTTAGCGGATACAAACGCTTTGGCTCAAAAGATCGACTGGGAGTTTGACACTATTATCGCGATCGCCAGAGGAGGGCTCTCTTTAGGCCATCTGTTTGGTGAATATTACAATATCCGAGAAGTCTACAGTATCAACACCATTGGGTATGAAGATACCGTCAAATTAGAGCAGGTTAAAGTGTTTAATGTTCCAGAGTTGTCAGGGGCTAAAAACGTACTTATCGTGGATGATATCGTAGACAGTGGTGATACGATGATAGAAGTGCTGAAGGTCCTGCATCAAGCGTATCCTACTGTGAACTTTAAAACAGCTTCGCTTTTTTATAAGAAAAGTGCTAAAATAGTCCCCAATTGGTATGTACAAGAAGCCGATAGATGGATTGAGTTTTTTTGGTCTGTTGATTTAAATAGGAAGAAATAAATGGTATTAATGATAGACAATTATGACAGCTTTACTTACAATGTAGTACAGTATTGTAGAGAACTTGGTGCAGACTTAAAGGTCATACGTAATGATGAAATGACGATAGACGAGATTAAAGCATTACATCCCGATAAGATCATTCTTTCACCTGGCCCTTCCACCCCTGATGATGCAGGAGTGACACTCGATGTGATCAAAGAATTTGCAGATACTACGCCTATTTTTGGTATCTGTTTAGGGCATCAGAGTATTGCACAGGCGTTTGGCGGAGATGTGATAAGAGCAAAAAATATGATGCACGGAAAAACGTCCCAAATCGTGGTAGATGCAGAGACACCTATTTTTAAAGATCTGCCTCATGAGTTCAGGGCTACACGGTATCACTCTTTAACGGTTAAAAAAGAGACGTTACCTGATACGGTCATCGCAACATCGCACAGTACAGATGATGATGAGATCATGTCATTGCAGATCAAAGATAAACCTATTTACGGTGTGCAGTTTCATCCTGAATCCATTATGAGTGAATATGGGCATGAAATGTTAGATAATTTTTTAAAACTCTAAGATCCCAGAATGAAAAAACAGCATTTCTTCTTAGCATTCATTTTTTATGCTATCGCTGTTTTTTACCTTGCAACAACCACGCCTATCAGTCCGCATGAGGCCAAGATACTCTATACTTCAGATGACATCGTAGGGTCTTTGATGAGGTGGGGGGAAAGTTTTGATGCCGGGTTTATAGGCTTAAGGGCTTTTTTTCTCTTTTTCGGATTTCTGACTATTGGCCTTTTTTATGCACTCAGCCGACGTCATTTTGAAAAAACCAAAGATGTCTATCTTTCGACATTGATCTTTATGCTTTTACCTGGTATCCTCACTGCAACCACTTTGGTTAATGTCGCTATTATTGTATTACCGCTTGTGTTACTTTTTGTATTACTTCATGAGAAGGGCCATTATCTTTTACTCCCTCCGATCATGCTTGCTCTCTTTTTCATTCATGAAGCTTCCATCATTTTCTTTGTTGCCGTTTTGTTTTATGCCGTGATGCACAAAGAGAAACAATTGGCTATTTTTTCACTTAGTTTTCTATTGGCTTTTATTTATTTGGCTAAAGGTATAGAGATAGGGGGAAGCCCTTCCGGGCACTTCGTGGAGATATTTGGATTGTATGCAACGGTTTTTTCACCTTTACTGTTTCTCTATTTTTTCTTCGCAATGTATAGAATTTTGCTTAGAGGAGAAAAAACACTTGTATGGTACATCTCTTTTACTGCACTGGCTTTTTCTTTACTTCTGTCCATTAGGCAGCGTGTATATATCACTGATTTCGCTCCTTATGTGATGATCGCTATCGTGCTTATGTTGGATGTTTTTAATCATGCCATAGGCGTACGTTTACCACAGTTTCAGAAACGCTATAAACAAGGTTTTAGAATAGTGATGGCATTCCTTGTATTAAGTGTTCTTGTCATAGTAGGACATAAAGCACTATACTTGATCTTGAAAGATCCTAAACGACATTTTGCAGATCGTATATACAAACCCTATCTGCTGGCAGAGAAGTTAAAATCTCAGGGCATCGAGTGTTACGATGGGGCACATGGAAGAGAACGTTATCAGTTAAGATATTATGACATACCACCCTGTTCGTAAGTAAGTACCCAACACCCTTGAAAACTGTTTCTAAAATACACAATATTTTTTTTATACTTATAGTTTATATTACTTTTACGAAAGTTAAATTTATCTAATGCTAGACTATCAAGAACTAAACTAAAGGAGAACTCGATGGCTCAAAAGGCGATTAGAGAGTATGACGCAAAGTCAATTCTAGCAAAACATTGGGATAAGTATTTCCCAGATTTTACTTATGCATATCAAACTGTAATGGTCCAAAATGGATCTGAACTAGCAGAAGCTGCAAAAGAGAACACATGGTTAAACGAAAAAGCATTGGTTGCAAAACCAGATATGCTTTTTGGTAAAAGAGGTAAAAATGATTTGGTACTTTTCAAAGATGCTAAACCAGGTGATGTTTCATTAGCAAAAGCAATCAGCTGGATCGATGAAAAATCAAGCAGTGAGCAATCAGTGTACTTCTCATTTGACGGTGATACACCAACAGGTGAACCATCAGTGGATATGCTGACACACTTTATTGTAGAGCCATTTACTCCACACTCACAAGAAGAAGAGTATTATATCTCTGCTACATGTGTAGGTGATGATGATATGCTTTATATGTCTGCCGAAGGTGGAATGGAAGTTGAAGAGGGTTGGGAAGAGAAAGTAACTGAAGTTGCTTTTAAGATCACAGATACTGAAGAGCAGATCGCTGAAAGAATCAGAGCGAATGTTCCTGCTGATGTTGCTGAGAAAGATAAAGCAGCCTTTGCTGAATTTGCTATCGGTTTCTTCAAAGCATATAGAGAATTAAACTTCGCATACCTTGAGATCAACCCTTTTGTAATGCAAGGTAACAAGATCGAGCTTCTTGACATGGTTGCAAAACTAGATGATACTGCCGGATTTATGATGGTAGATGCATGGGGTGATGTTGAGTATCCAACTGCATTCGGTATGGAAGAGAAATCTCCGGAAGTATTGGCTGTGGAAGAAGCAGATGCTAAGACAGGTGCTTCACTTAAGTTGACACTCCTTAAACCAGAAGCTAGAATCTGGACAATGGTTGCCGGTGGTGGTGCTTCAGTTGTTTATGCTGATACTATTGCTGACCTTGCAGGAATCGAAGATCTTGCGAACTACGGTGAGTATTCAGGTGGACCAACAACAGGTGAGACTAAGTTCTATGCAGAAACACTTTTTGATCTTATGACAAGAGAAAAAGATGCACAGGGTAGAGATAAGATCCTTATCATTGGTGGAGCGATCGCTAACTTTACAGATGTTGCTAAAACATTTACAGGTATTATCCAGGCATTTGAAGAGTATGCAGATAAACTAAAAGAAGTTGGTGTAAAGATCTATGTTAGACGTGGTGGACCAAACTACGAAAAAGGTCTTAAAGACATTAAAGAAGCAGCAGATAGACTAGGTCTATGGATAGATGTATACGGACCAGAGACGCACGTAACTGATATCGTTAGAATGGCAGTAGAGGCATAAGGAGAGAAGATGGCACAATTATTTACTAGAGATACACAGGCTATTTTTTGGAACAACAATAAAACAGCGATCCAAAGAATGTTAGACTATGATTACACAATTAAAAGAGAGAAACCTTCAGTAGCAGCAATCGTTGCTCCAACTGCATCTGGAAAATTTGAGAAATTCTTCTATGGTGCAGACGAAGTGATGATCCCTACTTATAAAAGTACTGCAGAAGCAAAAGCTGCTCAGCCTCAAGCTGATGTACTTTTGAACTTTGCATCATTCAGAACAGCATATGATGTAACTATGGAAGCATTGGAGATCGGTGGATTCAACACGATCATGATCACAGCAGAAGGTATCCCTGAGAGACTTGCACGTGGTATGAATCAAGCTGCACGTGAAGCAGGTGTTGTTGTTATCGGACCTGCTACAGTTGGTGGTATCGTTCCTGGTGCATTCAAAATTGCTAACGTTGGTGGTACGATCGAGAACATCGTTAACTCTAAACTTCACAGAGCAGGTTCATGTGGTCTTGTAACAAGATCAGGTGGTCTTTTCAACGAGCTTTCTAACATCATTGCTATCAATGCTGATGGTATTGCAGAAGGTGTAGCGATCGGTGGAGACAGATTTGTTGGTTCAGTATTTATCGACAACCTTCTTAGAATGGAAGAGAACCCAGATGTAAAATACATGATCCTTCTTGGTGAAGTAGGTGGAACAGAAGAGTACAAAGTGATCGATGCTGTTAAATCAGGTAAGATCACTAAACCGATCATTGCATGGTGTATCGGTACGATCGCTAAGTACTATGATTCAGGTGTTCAATTCGGTCATGCAGGTGCATCTGCAAATGCTGAGCGTGAAACAGCTGAAGCGAAAAACAAAGCGATGGCTGAAGCAGGTATTCATGTACCTGCAACATTCAATGACCTTCCTGCAAAGATCAGAGAAGTATTTGAATCTCTTAACATCCCTGCTATTCCTGAGCCGGAGATCAATGTGGTTCCAAAAGTAAGAAGAAGCAAGCAGTTCATCTGTACTATCTCTGATGACAGAGGTGATGAAGCAACTTACGCTGGATTCCCTATCTCTTCAGTGGCAACTCCAGATACTGGTAAAGGTATCGGTGATGTGGTATCACTTCTATGGTTCAAAAAACAGTATCCAGAGTGGGCAACACAGTTCATTGAAACTGTGATGAAAACAGTTGCAGACCATGGTCCAGCTGTATCTGGTGCACACAATGCAAAAGTAACTGCTAGAGCTGGTAAATCAGTAGTTGAAGCACTTGTAACAGGTCTTCTTACGATTGGACCAAGATTTGGTGGTGCGATCGATGGTGCAGCACAGTACTTCAAGCATGCAGATGACAACGACATGACGCCAAAAGAGTTCTTGAACTATATGAAAGGTGAGGGTGTGCCAATTCCAGGAATCGGACACAGAATTAAGTCTCTTAAAAACCCTGACTTGAGAGTTAAAGGACTTATGGACTTCGCAGCTGAGCATTTCCCAGCTACACCACTACTTGACTATGCAAGAACAGTTGAAGCACTAACAACATCTAAGAAAGAGAACCTCATTCTTAACGTTGATGGTACTATCGGTATCCTTATGGTTGATATGTGGAGAGCACTTGGTTACTCTGAAGAAGAGATCAATGAGTTTATCGCTTCAGGTACACTCAATGCATTCTTTATCGTAGGTAGATCTATCGGGTTCATCGGTCATATTCTTGATGAGAAGAGACTTGCTATGCCTATGTATAGACACCCAATGGATGACATCCTTTACGATGTTCCAGTGGCAGAAAAAATCTAATTTTTTTACTTCACAGACTCTTTGACTGAACGGCTTTGTTGCGTTCAGTCAACTACTGTTTAGTAGGACATCTCTCTACACAAATCCTTATAAATCAAAAAAAGTTCAATGTTTTATATATGAGTAAAAATCTCATTTAGATTTTCTAGATCATTCTACGAAAAACAAAAATCTATGTAGAATCTTTCCTTTCCTTTCTATTTTAATCATCTCATTTAGATAAATAAGCATGAAATTTTCTTTTTTTACTAAAAAATAATTTCAATTTTTCAATTTTTTTCTCATTTTAGCATCCTATATATTTCTATTATAAAAGTAATCATATAGGCTAAAATTATACTGATTTCTTTTCTGAATTCTCATACTAAAGTGCTGTAGGGCACTGGAAGAAAATTGAGCCATAATAAGCGTGTATTTAGTAAATTTTCCTTATATAATGTAAGTAAAAAAAGAATTTCAAGAAATTTTCATATTTTCGCGAAAAACCCTTGACAAGGATAAAGTTCGGTGCTATAATACGCGTCCACAAACACAG
>NZ_BPFJ01000004.1 GCF_019972115.1 Sulfurovum sp. TSL6
GTCACAGTATAGACTCCTACAGTATTGATATCTACAGGATTGACTGTCACGATATTTGCTGTGATGTCCCCATCAATGTTATCAGAAGCTGTTGCCCCTTCATCAGTATAGGCAGTTCCCAGCTCTATGGATACATCTGAACCGTTCATTGTGATGACCGGTTTGGTGACGTCAGCTGTATATCCATTCTGATGATAAGCATTTATCTCACTAGCTGATAGTGCACCATCAAAAATAGCTATGTCATCTAATGCACCATCAAACCAATACTTAGTCTCAAACCAACCAATATTTACAGGTTCTGTTCCAACAAAATTAACTGAAGATGTAATAGATGTAGTATTATCTTCTATACCATTAATATACAATCTTATAACACTATTGGCTACATCTTTGACTGCTACTACATGTGTCCATTGAGTACCAGTTATATCAATATCTGCATTACTTATGATATTAGCAGCTCCACCTATAGAAACTATTACTTTATTTCCATCTCTACCAATCCACCATGAGCCATTACCACTGCTTCCGGCATGACGTCCAATAGCAACTTCAATACCATTTGTATTGTTTGGTTTCATCCATAACATTACTGTAAAATTCTGATCAACTGCCCAATCAAAAGAATCATCATCTGGGACATCAAGATCAGAGTTCAATATACTGAAATCCTGAGCATCACCAACCTGCCCTAATATTTGCGTAGGACAACCTGCACTACACATTGCATCTGTAGCACCATTATACTCATCTATATAAGTAGTTGCTCCATCATTTTCATCCAGTTTCCAATAGTGCTGCATGCCACTTGGTAAGGAAGCAGTATCCCTCACTTTTACTACAAAACTCTGAACTACTGTTTGACTAACATTATCTGCAGTCACGTTTACATCATCATTCGCTACAAGAGATGGTGTTCCAGTTATCAAACCTGTATTCGGATCGATATTCATCCATCCTGGATTAAGCGTGATAGCAAATGTTGCCGAGGGATCATTACTGTTGACATCATAAGTATAAGGTGTATTCACTTCTGCTGATATGATAGGAGTAGATATAATTTTGAGGGGTACATTACCATTATCATAATGCTGTTTTATCTGCTCAGCACTCAAAACACCATTGTAAACTCTCATTTCATCCAATGCTCCATCAAACCAATATTTATTAAAAAACCAACCTATATTCACTGGTTCAGTTCCGCTAAAATCAGTTAAAGTTATACCCGTTACACTATTATCTTCAACACCATTAATATAGAGTCTTATCTGATCACTTGCAAAATCTTTAACAGCTACCACATGTGTCCACACATTGCCACTTGTGTCAATATCTGCAATACTCGTAAGAGAATCACCTATAGAAATCTTAACTTTGTTTCCTTCGCGACCGACCCACCATGAGTCATTACCACTAGTTCCCGCATGACGTCCAATAGCAACTTGAAGATTTGTTGTGCTATCTGGTTTCATCCAGAACTCTATAGTAAAGCTATCTCCAGCTGCCCAATCAAACGTTCCATCATCAACCACATTCACTTCAGCAGTACTTCCATCAAACAGCTGGGCATTACTGATGATCCCAGAGGTTTGAGTAGGACAAGCTGTAACACATGTACCATTTGCATCACGATATGTGTCTATATATGGTTCTGTTGCTTCATCTAGTTTCCAATGATGTAGAGGTATATTATCTACAAGTGCCTCATACCACACATTTGCCATCTTCGCATAACCTGTATCATTAGGGTGAAGATCATCTATCATATCTGTAGCATCATAAACAAAGCCTGCACCGTTTTCCATATCTACAATAACAATATCATCTCCATTGGCAATACGTGTATTAGCCATACCTATAACATTATTATTAAATGTAGTGATCTCATTGACAGTTGTATCCGTACATGCATCAGTTGCACCGGCAGCAGTATTGTTCCAATCTTTCCAACAGTTGATAATACGTGAGAGTATTACTTTGACATTGGTATTATTATCGGTTTCATATCTGTCAATTTCTTTCAGTGTATTCGCAACATCAAGAGCACCATTGTCAGTAATTACACCATTAGTACCAATATGTAGCAATACAATATCTGCTGGATTGTTAGTCAAGTAACCATATACATTAGCAGCCATCTCTGCATCTGTTAGCCCATTATGTCCTTCATGGTCAGCATCAGACATTAGTGTTCCTCCAGCATTAAGAGAACCAACAAAATCAACAGTATAACCATCCGTTTGAAGTAATTTCAGAAGATCATCTCTATAAGCAGTACGGTTTGCCTCCGGTATTTCTTCAGCACCACCTAAATTGTATTTATCATCACGATAATTTTCATGTGTGATGGAGTCACCCAATGGCATAATTCTAACCGTCTCTCCAGCAATGAGAGAAAACGACATAAATAAAGGTACTACCATACCTACCAATAACATCTTTTTAAACAAACCAACTCTATAATTCCGCATATCTAATCCTTTTAGAATATTCAATTGTCATCATTTTGGTTTAAAAATAAGTATATCTATTTCAACGCTCCTATTATAAATCATAGACGTCTATAACATTGTCCAATATAATAGTCTACTACAAATATTATAAATATAAAGAATATAAAATTAGTTTAAATTATTATTAATCTAATAATAAAAGAAGTAAAATTTGAAACAAAAAATAGTCAACTGTTTTTAATTCATTCATATAAAAAGCATTATCTAAACTGTCGAATATGTAGTGTTAAGATGATCAGCTAATCGTAACGTCATTTGAATGATAGTAAATGTTGGGTTGACATGCCCTGTTGTTGCGAATACACTACTTCCTGCTATATATAAATTATCTATACCAAAAACCTTCTGATTTTTATCTACTACACCTTCATAAGGGGTTGCCCCCATACGTGTCGTACCCATATGATGATTACCGCCAACTTCCTGGGGAAAGCCTGGAAATTTTGTATCCCTCGAAAGTATCCAGTCATCAATCTTCATTCGACCCAAATTACGCTCCACAAATAATTTTCCAAAACACATTGTTGCTTTTTGAAATGTAAATTTATCCGTTTCCTGTAATTTCCAATTTACTACTGCTCGTTTCAAGCCCAATTTATCGACTTCAGATCCAATGGTAATCCTACTTTCCGGATTGGGAGTCTGTTCTGCTACTACTCTAATGGCACCATCATTATGACAACGATTCCCTAGCATGTCACGCGACCAGTCTGTAGAGCATAGTATATGACGTATCTTCTCTTTAAAAGTAAGTATAGAATCATAAAGCCCCAAACTAGGTTCAACACGTAATCCAAAATTAAGCACTTTTTGCTGTTTTTGAAATTTTTCAGATGGTCGAAACAAAGTAGTTCTAAATTCATCACTCCATTCTGGTTTCTTAGAAGCAAATACTTTTGTAATATGATCATCTACAATAAAAGATCCTGTAACAAAATGTGGATGGTCTGAAAAAAAACGTCCAACTAAATCATTGTTGTTACCTATACCATTTTTACTCTGTTTATTAAAGTTTAATAATAAACGTGCATTTTCAATGCCACCAGTCGCTAAAATATAAATTTTAGCTTTAGCACTAAACACTTTACATCTATAATTTTTTATTTCAATATTATTGATACTTGATAAATTATCTAAAAGCGTCATATCGGTCAAATTAGCATTTACATAACAAGTAATATTTTCTCGATTTTCCAATTCGGATTTGTATTTATCTCTAAAGTTTGTAGCAGGAGAACTCCATCGAAACTTAAACTCATTTAGATCTTTATCTCCTTTTTCTAAAATATCATTCCATCCTTTATAATTAATTGATTGTGGGTTTTTAGGAAGGTTGACAATGAACCTTGCTTCTTTATCATAAGGGTCAAGATCAGTTTTTTCAATAGGCCATCCACTATATTTTACAAAATCTCTTTTCTTAAAATCACATTTCTCGAAAGGTGCACACCACCCTCCCCACCAATTTGTTGTTCCTCCAAGCCAGCGTGCCCTAGAAGTATCTAATTCAAAGTATTCATGGCCAACATTTTTACCTTTATATATTTCTTGGGATTCATTAGAAAATTCAAAACCACCACCTTCAAGAAGAAGAATATTAAAGTTTTTTTTAAGATATATTGCTAAAGTAATACCCGCAGCACCTGCTCCAATAATGCATATATCAAATGTTTTATCTTTGAAAGGATCATTGTTAATTTCATTTAAATCATATATCATTTAAATCTTCTTTCTTCAACAACCATCCATTTATAAATATATATTCTTCTTCATTTTTTATTTTGCTTGAAGAAAATAAACTAAAAGGCATAGTAAAAAGTAATGCCATTCTTCCAAAATAAGAAAAAAACCTACGTCTAGAACTATTCTTTTCCATCTTTCCACTCCAATATTTAATTGTATAATTATTAAATACTACTATCATTATACTTAAGTAAATTTTATGCTTAAGTTTTTAAAAAACTGCAGAATAATAAACAAATATTTCTCTTACACATTAATTACAATAAATAGACTACATGCCAAAAATTACTGACTAAGGACATTACTCCACAAATCAGCTATAGACCGATATCCAAAGCCATTAGGATGAAGGTTGTCAAAATATTCATTTATATATGCATCTCTAAAGTAGGTATATAAATCAGGTGATGCAATTGTAATATTGTTAGATGGTTTAGCAACCAACTCATCAATGGCCTCATTGAAGTCTCTGGCTTTAACATTTCTGTATCCCTCTTCTATAGGGTCACTGTAGTCACCTGAAGTAGAGGATGTTCCAAGGGCAAACGGTATTTTTGCTATAGCAGCCTTTTTACCAGCATTGTTAATAAGGTCTATCATCTGTTGTATATAGTCCTTATAGGTACCATCATAGCCATTATCTCCGATATTCAGTCCTTTTCCACTCTCTAAGGGAGCTGATGAGATTGAGCTGGTATTGTTGGTGCCGTATAAAAGCAGAATGGTTGTAGCCTCTGGGTACTTTGCAAGTATGGAAGGAAGACGAGCAAGTCCTTCTTGTGTAGTCTCTCCGTTTATACCCTCATTAATCACACTGTTTGGATAGTCTCTAAATAAACTAAGATAATCATTCAGAAGCGGTGCAAAACCACCGCCTGCATTACGACCATCTGATGAAATATCATCAAAGTCTATATCATCCCCATGGCCATAGGTAATACTGTCACCCACAGCAACCAGGATATCCCCTCTAGCGACATTCACTACTTGGTCATGATTTTCTACTCCTGCTTGTATGATATCATTCTCATTAATGATATAAGCATCAAGTGTATGTTCCTTCATGCTAATGTTAGAAAATATAGTTTCATAAGGATCTATATTATCTATCATTTGCTGTTCTTCCGCAGTATTCTCATCTAAAATAAATAATACCCCCCAACCATTTTGTAGATTTGAAGCAGTTGCTTTTACTAAAAGTGAACTGTCAGACTGAATGTGCTTACTAACTGGAGAGGTTATATGAAGACCTGATGTTGAGCCAACATAGAGTATATTATCAAAGTAGGCATCCTGCTGTGTAACTGCAACAGAGAAAGAACTCACTGCAATAGCAGTGGTATCACTGTT
>NZ_BPFJ01000005.1 GCF_019972115.1 Sulfurovum sp. TSL6
TTTCGCGAAAAACCCTTGACAAGGATAAAGTTCGGTGCTATAATACGCGTCCACAAACACAGAGACCTAGGCTGAGTTAGCCCAGAGAGTGAGAGTGAATGATCTTTGACAACCAAATATAAGTAAACAAATCAACGTCTATTTGAGTTTTAATTTTACCAATTTTTAAAAAATTGGAATAAAGATTAAGCTTGATTAGAAATAGTTAAGTGATTCTTTGACAATGGTTCAAACCATTTCATTTTTAATGGAGAGTTTGATCCTGGCTCAGAGTGAACGCTGGCGGCGTGCTTAACACATGCAAGTCGAACGAGAACGGGTCTTAGCTTGCTAAGACTGTCAGCTAAGTGGCGGACGGGTGAGTAATGTATAGTTAATCTGCCCTTTAGAGGGGGATAACAGTTGGAAACGACTGCTAATACCCCATACTCCTTTTACATTAATTGTAATTGGGAAATGTTTTTTCGCTAAAGGATGAGACTATATGGTATCAGGTAGTTGGTGGGGTAAGAGCCTACCAAGCCAATGACGCCTAGCTGGTCTGAGAGGATGATCAGCCACACTGGAACTGAGACACGGTCCAGACTCCTACGGGAGGCAGCAGTGGGGAATATTGCACAATGGAGGAAACTCTGATGCAGCAACGCCGCGTGGAGGATGACGCATTTCGGTGTGTAAACTCCTTTTATATGGGAAGATAATGACGGTACCATATGAATAAGCACCGGCTAACTCCGTGCCAGCAGCCGCGGTAATACGGAGGGTGCAAGCGTTACTCGGAATCACTGGGCGTAAAGCGCGCGCAGGCGGCCTTTTAAGTTGGATGTGAAAGCCTATGGCTCAACCATAGAACTGCATCCAAAACTATCAGGCTAGAGTGTGGGAGAGGAAGATGGAATTAGTTGTGTAGGGGTAAAATCCGTAGAGATAACTAGGAATACCAAAAGCGAAGGCAATCTTCTGGAACATTACTGACGCTGAGGCGCGAAAGCGTGGGGAGCAAACAGGATTAGATACCCTGGTAGTCCACGCCCTAAACGATGAATGTTAGTCGTCGGGAAGCTAGTCTTTTCGGTGATGCAGCTAACGCATTAAACATTCCGCCTGGGGAGTACGGTCGCAAGATTAAAACTCAAAGGAATAGACGGGGACCCGCACAAGTGGTGGAGCATGTGGTTTAATTCGAAGATACGCGAAGAACCTTACCTAGCCTTGACATATTTAAGAACACTTTAGAGATAGAGTGGTGCCTTCGGGAGCTTTTATACAGGTGCTGCACGGCTGTCGTCAGCTCGTGTCGTGAGATGTTGGGTTAAGTCCCGCAACGAGCGCAACCCTCGTCACTAGTTACTAACGGTTCGGCCGAGGACTCTAGTGAGACTGCCTTCGCAAGGAGGAGGAAGGTGAGGACGACGTCAAGTCATCATGGCCCTTACGGCTAGGGCAACACACGTGCTACAATGGCCAGGACAATGAGAAGCGATACCGCGAGGTGGAGCAAATCTATAAACCTGGTCTCAGTTCGGATTGTAGTCTGCAACTCGACTACATGAAGCTGGAATCACTAGTAATCGTAGATCAGCTATGCTACGGTGAATACGTTCCCGGGTCTTGTACTCACCGCCCGTCACACCATGGGAGTTGATTTCACCCGAAGCGGGGAAGCTAAACTGGCTACCCTCCACGGTGGAATCAGCGACTGGGGTGAAGTCGTAACAAGGTAACCGTAGGAGAACCTGCGGTTGGATCACCTCCTTTCAGAGTATAGATGATATTTCCTCACAGAGTATCATCACAAACATCAAAAGACGCAGGTTTGTTTAATTGTTCAATCAATAACTTATGTTTGGTTGTCAAAGATTATTAGGATCTTTGACGTAACACCTGGGGAATTAGCTCAGCTGGGAGAGCGCCTGCTTTGCACGCAGGAGGTCATCGGTTCGATCCCGTTATTCTCCACCATTTCTGAAAAGAGATGCTGGATTGGAAAACTTAATAGAAGTATTCAAAAGAATGTTTCTATTAGGTTTTACACCTAAAGTTATTTAACTTATTATTGTTAAGAGTCTAACGTAATGTTGCATGATATGTATTTATACATAACATACAAAAAAATTACAATTTAACATAAAAAGTATTATCAAAGAATTTATTCAATGATGATATCTTTCATGTGCAAGAAACTCAATAAATTAGAAGTGTAAGAACTTCAAACTTATTAAACAACTAAACCATAAACAGAGAGATCTGTGAATGACTTATTTGCATTTAATAAGGTAGTACCTTAGAATTAATTAAATTAATCTAAGGGCAGATGGTGGATGCCTAGACCAGAAGAGGCGATGAAGGACGTACTAGGCTGCGATAAGCCAGGGGGAGCTGCCAAGAAGCTTTGATCCCTGGATTTCCGAATGGGGCAACCCGGCATGTTGCGAAGCATGTCACCTTTCGAGGAGCGAACGTGGGGAAGTGAAACATCTCAGTACCCACAGGAAAAGAAATCAACCGAGATTCCCCCAGTAGCGGCGAGCGAAAAGGGAGTAGCCCTAAAATCTTTGAGGTGTTAATAGAATAAGCTGGAATGCTTGACCGTAGAGGGTGAAAGTCCCGTATATGAAAACTAATCTTAGACTATTCGAGTAGGTCGGGACACGTGAAACCCTGACTGAATATGGGAGGACCACCTTCCAAGGCTAAATACTACTTCAGGATCGATAGTGAACCAGTACCGTGAGGGAAAGGTGAAAAGAACCGCAGTGAGCGGAGTGAAATAGAACCTGAAACCATCTGCCTACAATCATTCAGAGCCCTATGTTTTATACAGGGTGATGGACTGCCTTTTGCATAATGAGCCTGCGAGTTATGGTGACTAGCAAGGTTAAACACACGTGAAGCCGTAGCGAAAGCGAGTCTTAATAGGGCGTTAGTTAGTTGCTGTAGACCCGAAACTAAGTGATCTATCCATGGGCAGGTTGAAGCTGGTGTAAGAGCTAGTGGAGGACCGAACGGGTGAAGGTTTAAAACTTCTCCGATGACCTGTGGATAGGGGTGAAAGGCCAATCAAACTTAGTGATAGCTGGTTCTCTCCGAAATATATTTAGGTATAGCGTCATGTTCGAAACATGAGGGGGTAGAGCACTGATTGGGCTAGGGCCTATACCAAGGTACCAAACCCAGTCAAACTCCGAATACCTCATGTGAATTCATGGCAGTCAGGTGGTGGGTGATAAAATCCATCATCGAGAGGGAAACAGCCCAGACTACCAGCTAAGGTCCCAAAGTTCTATTTAAGTGGAAAAGGATGTGGAGTTGCTTAGACAACCAGGAGGTTGGCTTAGAAGCAGCCATCCTTTAAAGAAAGCGTAACAGCTCACTGGTCTAGCGATTCTGCGCCGAAAATATAACGGGGCTAAAATAGACACCGAAGCTGTAGATTTAGTATTTATACTAAGTGGTAGGAGAGCGTTCTAGTCAGCATTGAAGCCATACCGGTAAGGAGTGGTGGAGCGGCTAGAAGTGAGCATGCAGGCATGAGTAGCGATAAAACAGGTGAGAATCCTGTTCGCCGTAAACCCAAGGGTTCCTACACTATGCTCGTCATTGTAGGGTTAGTCGGGTCCTAAGCTGAGTCCGAAAGGGGTAAGCGATGGCAAATTGGTTAATATTCCAATACCAACTAATAGTTTAGTACGAAGGGGGGACGCATAGGGTTAAACGAGGTCACTGATGGAATAGTGGCTCGAAGGGTGTAGATAAGCTGGATAGGAAAATCCGCCGGCTGTTTTCGAGACCTGACAGGCTGATGACGCTCTTCGGAGTTGATTCAGAATCGTTGATACCGTCGTGCCAAGAAAAGCCTCTAAGTGTATTATTAGTTGCCCGTACCGTAAACCGACACAGGTGGGTGAGATGAGTATTCTAAGGCGCGTGGAAGAACCCTGGTTAAGGAACTCTGCAAACTAGCACCGTAACTTCGGAATAAGGTGTGCCTCCTTCTGTATATGGATTTACTCCAGAAAGCGGAAGAGGTTGCAACAAAGAGTCCCTCCCGACTGTTTATCAAAAACACAGCACTTTGCTAACTCGTAAGAGGATGTATAAGGTGTGACGCCTGCCCGGTGCTTGAAGGTTAATTGATGGGGTTAGCGATTCGTCGCGAAGCTCTTGATCGAAGCCCAAGTAAACGGCGGCCGTAACTATAACGGTCCTAAGGTAGCGAAATTCCTTGTCGGTTAAATACCGACCTGCATGAATGGCGTAACGAGATGGGAGCTGTCTCAACCAGGGATCCAGTGAAATTGTAGTGGAGGTGAAAATTCCTCCTACCCGCGGCAAGACGGAAAGACCCCGTGCACCTTTACTATAGCTTGACACTGCAATTGGGATATATTTGTGCAGGATAGGTGGGAGGCTTTGATTCTACGGCGCTAGCTGTAGATGAGCTATCCTTGAGATACCACCCTTATATATTCTGATTGCTAACTTGCGCCAATTATCTTGGCGGAGGACAATGTCTGGTGGGTAGTTTGACTGGGGCGGTCGCCTCCTAAAAAGTAACGGAGGCTTACAAAGGTTGGCTCAGATGGGTTGGAAATCCATCGTAGAGTATAATGGTACAAGCCAGCTTAACTGCGAGACGTACATGTCGAGCAGAGACGAAAGTCGGTCATAGTGATCCGGTGGTTCTGTGTGGAAGGGCCATCGCTCAAAGGATAAAAGGTACGCCGGGGATAACAGGCTGATCTCCCCCAAGAGCTCACATCGACGGGGAGGTTTGGCACCTCGATGTCGGCTCATCGCATCCTGGGGCTGAAGCAGGTCCCAAGGGTATGGCTGTTCGCCATTTAAAGCGGTACGCGAGCTGGGTTCAGAACGTCGTGAGACAGTTCGGTCCCTATCTGCCGTGGGCGTTGGATGATTGAGGAGAGTTGCCCCTAGTACGAGAGGACCGGGGTGAACGAACCACTGGTGTACCAGTTGTCCTGCCAAGGGCATCGCTGGGTAGCTATGTTCGGATGAGATAACCGCTGAAGGCATCTAAGCGGGAAGCCAACTCCAAGATGAATCATCCCTGAAGATCCGCAGAAGACTACTGCGTTGATAGGCTGGGTGTGTAAGTGTTGAAAGACATTTAGCTGACCAGTACTAATAGATCGTTTGTATTTACTTTATTCTTCAAATAGGTACTACCTTATTAAGTGCAAACTTAATAACATTAAGTCCTTGTAAGATTGTAATTTACCCAAAATCAACATTATGTCTAGACTCTTAACAATACTAAGTATCTCAAAGCTTACGAGCTGGGAGAAACATGAACACATCGGTGTTTATCTTTCTCTTAGTGGTGGGGCTAGAGGGAGGGTCATACCCAGCTCCATTCCGAACCTGGAAGTCAAGCCTCCCATCGCCGATAATACTGCAGGCTACGTCTGTGGAAATGTAGGTCGCTGCCACTTTGAGTT
>NZ_BPFJ01000006.1 GCF_019972115.1 Sulfurovum sp. TSL6
GATGTCGTATCTGTGCTGAAGTCGTCGCTATAGGCAGAAGTACCAGCTACTGCTGTCACAGTTACAGTCATACTGTCCATTGTCATGGCACCTGCATCATCTGTCACAATTAATATAAGCGTATGTGAACCGACGCTAAAATTGGACTTCTCAAAACTTGCAGTCATACTCAGTACTACACCGTTTTCTCTCCACTCATACGATGTAATTGTTCCATCAGGATCAGTACTGCCTGATCCATCTAGTGTCACAGTATCCCCCTGTGTGACATTTTGATCTGATCCGGCATTGGCAATTGGATCTGTTGCTGATGGAGGCTCATTACTTGCCATGATAGTTGCCGCCCAATTTCCTTCTCCCGGTGTAACTACTAATATCCTGTCTCCTCCTTCAAAATTCTGGGTTGGCCCCCATTCTCCTGAATTAATGTCAATCCAGCGAGCTACCAAGGACCCATTCACAGCCGACACATCAACATATACGTCACCACCTGCTGGAAAATATATGGCATAAGATTGTCGATCCTTATCAACTGCAAGATATGCTTCGTTTTCCCCACGTCTTGACAAGAGTTCATTTGCAGGTTCAATCAACCACAGAGGGATGATTGATTCAAATTTTCTAGCTGCACGGATGTCGGCCACTGCTTTGTCATTCAACCCAAGACCAGCAGTCGGCCGATGAAACCTTATAGACGCTGCCCCTGCCAATAGATGTCGCCAAAAACGTTCAATACCGTCCTGATCGTCTCCAGATTTATACCCATCTGCACCATATGTCTTTGTATTGTTCATAGGACGAGGCATTCTTGAAAGATACTCTTTAGCATATATGAAATGATCCCAATGTACCTGACCAACCTGATGGTTATTTTGAGATACTTCAACAAAAGCATACAATTCTGGATGATCGAATGTTCGCTTATGGATATCAGCTGTCAGATCCCAATCATCCCACATTTCGGTTAAGAAAACCTTCCGTCCTTCTTCCGCTGCACGACTTTGAACATACTCCGCCCAGTATCGTCCCCATTCTTCCTCTCCTGATGCCTCATTATCCATACAATATATTACATGATCATATTGCAAAGAATAATAGAGCATTTTGTCCACGAATCGTTTCTGATATTGCAGTACAACAGTATTATTCTGTTGATTGGGTGTTGTAAAGAAAAACGGCTGTTCATTCGTATTGGGATGATTCGGATAAACTTCGGCAAATCCAGACTGCTCAGCATTGTAGTTGATGTTGTTTATCGGATTGTAAGGATGCATCTCCCAAGGGGATTGACTATAATCGAACCTATCCCATATCTCGATCTGAACAATTATTCCACGCACTGCCGTTTCCCTCAATAGTCTCTCAAATCGATTCCAGTATTCATTATTCCATTGATTCAGATCATACTTACCATCTTCTAATTGATGAAATGGATATACCTCAAAACCTTCAATACTCTTACGGTCACTCATTGTGTTACGAATTACATTACCACCAGCATTCACAAGCCGATCAAGCTGTGATAAAAGTGCTTCTTCTCGCCACTGAAAGATGTTATCATCATCACTCCCTCCCAATAGTAATATCGGGATATCTTTGTAACTCCAGTACCAAGGGTTTTCACTCCATGGCAGTAACTTAGGTATAGCTGTAACTGCTAGAGTCATACTATCTATTCCTATTGCACCTTCATTATCTGTTACTGTGAGTGTCAATGTATCTAGTCCTACGGTATCAGGTGTATAGATAAAAGAAGCGGTTGTGGCTAAAACAGTTATACCTTTTTTCCACGTATACGTTGCAATAGTTCCATCTATATCAATTCCATTTCCTGCAATGGTAATGCTCTGGTTCACTTCTATACGCTTATCTACTCCGGCATTTGCTATCGGTAGAATATTATCTTCTGTATAAGCTATACTATAAACAATATTATCAAAATAGGCATCCTGCTGCGTAACTTCAACAGAGAAAGAGCTCACTGCAATAGCAGTCGTATCACTGTTAAGTGTTAATATATCACCAAATGCCTCTACAGTTGTTGCACTAGGACTAAAATTGATGCTTATTGTATAGTTGGTACCTTGGGTATACTCACTACCAAAGGCAACAGAGTCAACCTTCACACCATTCACATACTTGGCAATCTCTCCAGGACCATAGTTATCCGTATTGGTGACTTCATAATAGGTCTGGGCATCCTGTATAAGTTTTAATGTAACAATACCGCCGCTTGGATGGTGAATGGTAGGGGAAAAGTCAATACTGAAACTTCCCTCTGTGGATATAGGAAGAGATCTAGAAAACTGAAGAGCGATATCATTATCCGTTAATATACGAATACGCTTACCACTACTATCATACGTGAAGCTACCTACACCACCTTTTGTCCATGTATCCTCGGTAATGTACTCGGATGTCGTATCAGTACTGAAATCATCTATATAAGCAGTATATGCTGGAGGTACTGCCGTGACTGTCACGTTCATACTGTCTGTTGCTGTAGCCCCATCATCATCTGTTACAGTGAGGGTCAATGTATCTGTTCCTACGGTATCGGGGGTATAGCTAAACGAAGCAGTTGTGGCTAAAATAGTTGTGCCTTTTTTCCACTCATAGGCTGTAATATTTCCGTCACTGTCTGTTCCGCTTCCTGTAATGGTAATGCTCTGGTTCACTTCCACATTTTGATCTGCTCCTGCATCTGCTATAGGTGGAATATTGGCTGGAGGTACTGCCGTGACTGTCACGTTCATACTGTCTGTTGCTGTAGCCCCATCATCATCTGTTACAGTGAGGGT
>NZ_BPFJ01000007.1 GCF_019972115.1 Sulfurovum sp. TSL6
AACAGTGATACCACTGCTATTGCAGTGAGTTCTTTCTCTGTTGCAGTTACACAGCAGGATGCCTACTTTGATAATATTATTTATAGTGTCCCAACAGGCGGTAATATACCACCGACAGCAGATGCAGGAGCAGACCAGAGTATACAGGTGAACCAGAGTATTACGATTACAGGAAGCGGAACAGACAGTGATGGTTATATCACAGATTATGAGTGGAAAAAAGGCACCATTGTTCTCGCTACAACCGCTTCATTCAGCTATACTCCTGATACCGTAGGGACAGATACACTGACCCTCACTGTAACGGATAATAATGGTAGTACAGCAATAGACAGTATGAATGTAACTGTGACAGCAGTACCATCATCGGACCTACAATGGAATTTCTTTGCATCGGTAGCCGAAGGTACACAGTTTGATGCAGAGGCCGGACTTGATAATTTAATCCATCTTATCTCCAGTAGCTATTATCAGCTCAATTTGTCAGGTGATATAGTTGTTAACGAAAGCCAAGGAGATGAACAACAAGCTATGCTTACTTTCCCTCCAGCTATTGCAGTAGGAGATGATGGAAGTGTTCATATTGTTACACGACATAATGGTTCATCAACAGAGGGTTATGATATTCGTTACAGTCGCCGTAGTGCTGCTGGAAGTTGGGATTCTAGTTATCTTTTTGGTGGTAGAGTGGCACGTAACTATGTTGTAGGAATCAGCTGGACCGATACTGATATTATTATGAGCTCCACTGATGCTAGTGTTGATGGACTATATGGAGATATACGGCTTTGGAAGGCTGGAGATTCTTCTGCAAGTTATTTGGGTGCTTTGACTGGTATGTGGCGTGCTGATGTAGATATTAGAATGCATGGTCAGAATAATAAAATTCACATTGGTGCAGGAAAACATAACAGCAGTTCTGCAGAAGTGTATTACGCTCAAGCAGACATAGGAACAGGACTTAGAGACCGTCTTGATAGTAATACACAGATACATAATGCAGGGAATGTACGTAGGAGTTTCCCTGATCTTGCTATTGATGGACAAAACAATACCCACTTTGTTTATGGTAGTGAGTCTGAAGTCTATTATAACAAATATAATGCAAATGGAGAGAAGATCTTTGTAAGTGATAAAAGAATCTTTGACAACCTTGGTACTTGGCATCTGAGTATAGGACTCTCTGCAGTTGCAGTTTCAGATAATGGTGAGTTTGTTGTTGCAGTTTCACTGCGTGCAAAAGGGGATATATATGCAGATAATTGTGACGTACTTTGGGCATACTCGACAGATGGAGGTGCAAGCTGGAGTAATCCTCAGGATACCGGGAAAAACAGTGATGCAGGTGAAGGACGAAGACGTCCACGCCTAATTAATATAGGAGATAGTTTTATACTACTATATGGAGATAGTACAGTACCAGGAATAAGCATGGGGGTGCTCACGTTCACCTCGGGAGAATCAGCAACCAACACACTACCAACTGCCAATGCAGGAGCAGATCAAAATGTGGAAGTGAACCAGAGTATTACGATTACAGGAAGCGGAACAGACAGTGATGGTTATATCACAGATTATGAGTGGAAAAAAGGCACCATTGTTCTCTCTACAACCGCTTCATTCAGCTATACTCCTGATACCGTAGGGACAGATACACTGACCCTCACTGTAACGGATAATAATGGTAGTACAGCAATAGACAGTATGAACGTGACTGTGACAGCAGTAGCTGGTACTTCTGCCTATAGCGACGACTTCAGCACAGATACGACATCCGATTACACTACCGT